>DATCFW010000220.1:0-7813 GCA_036509295.1 Solirubrobacteraceae bacterium
CGCCACCAACCCGGACGGGTTGATCATCGGATGCGTGCCGTAATAGTGGGCGCGGATCTCATCGAAGCTGACGGTCTCCGCGACGCCCGGCCACTGGTACAGGTCGCGCGCGTACGGCCACAGGTTTCGGTACTCGATCAGCTTGCGGATCGAGCACTTGAAATGGATCTGGTAGACGGCGTCGAAGCGGACGAGCGTGGTGAACAGGCGCCAGTCGGTCTCCAGCGGCTCCGGACCGAACAGGAAGCGCTGGTCGGCCAAGCGCATGTCGAGCTCGTCCAGGGCCTGGAACAGGGTGTCCACTTCGCGCTCGTACACCGCCTGCCGCGTCGCGAAGCCGGCCTGGTACACGGCGTTGTTGACGGTGTCGTAGACGAACGCGTTGAGCGTGTCGATCTCGTCGCGCAGACGCTCCGGGTACAGCTGGACCGGGTGCTCGGCCAGCGGCGCGAACACCGTCGAGAGCATCCGCAGCACGTCCTCTGACTCGTTGTTGACGATCGTGCTCCGCTCCTTATCCCACAGCACCGGGACAGTGACGCGGGCGTCATACGACGGATCGGAGGCGGCGTAGGCCTCGGACAGCAGCAGGTAGCCGTTGACCGGATCGTCGTAGCCATCACCGGTGAACGCCCAGCCGTGCTCGTCGCGCAGCGGATTGACGAACGACACGCCGATGGCGTCCTGCAGCCCCATCAGGCGGCGGCCAATCAGCGTCCGGTGCGCCCACGGGCAGGCCCTCGCCACGTACAGGTGATACCGGCCCGCCGCCACCGGGAAGTCGCTCGAACCATCGTCGGAGACGAAATTCCGGAAGCTCGACTGTTGGCGCCGGAACGAGCCGTCGTCGCCGCCCTCGCGCCCGAGGGAGAATGCGCCTGCTCGAGTGCTCATCCATCCAGCTTAGAGTCCCGCCGCCCCGGGGCGCCGCGCCAGGACATATGGTTCGGAAGATGATCGACCAGACGGCGCAGGCGGCTCGCTTCCGGGATCTGCACCGGCCAGGCACCCCGCTGCTCATCCCCAACCCCTGGGATGCCGGCTCGGCCCGGCTGTTGGCGTCGCTCGGATTTCAGGCGCTGGCCACCACCAGCAGCGGCTTCGCCGCGACGCTCGGCCGGCTCGACGGCTCGGTGACCCGCGATGAGGCCCTCGCCCACGCGGCGGTGATCGTCGCCGCCACCGAGCTGCCCGTCTCGGCGGACCTCGAGAACGGCTTCGCCGACGATCCCGACGGTGTCGCGCGCACCGCGGCCGGCGCGGTGGCATCGGGGCTGGCCGGTTTCTCGATCGAGGACTTCACCGGCGACGAGGCCGACCCCATCTACGAGTCCGCCCGCGCCGTCGAGCGGGTGCGCGCGGCCGTCGAGACCGCCCACGCGGGGCCGGCGGCGCTCGTCGTGACCGCGCGGGCCGAGAACTATCTGCACGGCCGCCCTGACCTCGACGACACCATCGCCCGGCTGCAGGCCTACCAGGACGCCGGGGCCGACGTCCTGTACGCGCCCGGCCCGACCGACGCCGAGACGCTGCGCGCGATCGTCTCCTCGGTCGATCGCCCCGTCAACGTGCTGGCCCGCGGCGGCGCGCCGTCGGTCCCCGAGCTGGCGGAGCTGGGCGTCAGCCGGATCTCGGTGGGCGGCGCCTTCGCGTTCGTGGCGGTCGACGCGGTCGCCGAGGCGGCCCGCGAGCTGCGCGAGCACGGCACCTACGGCTTCACCCAGCGCTCCGCCGCCGGGGCCCGCGCCGCCCGCGACGCGTTCGGGTAGCCCACCGGCGATCAGGCCGCGGCGCGCAGCGTCTCGAGCGGCGGGCGCTCGACCGGCTCGCCGCCGAGGGCCGGCAGCTCGTCCTCTCCGGGCACCAGGAACATGCTCGGCAGCGGGCCGGCCAGTCGACCCTCGCGCTGGAGGCGGGAGGCGAGCGCGCGCAGGACCGAGAACGCCATCGGACCGAGGTCGCGCAGCGGCTGGTGGGCGTTCTGGCGCACGTCCAGGTCGACCTGGGCGATTCCGTCGAGTCCGACGATCCGGTAGGCGTCGAGCAGCAGCGCGATGTCGACGCCGTAGCCGGTGACGAACGGAAGCCGCTCGAGCAGCTCGCGTCGGGCGGCCACCTCACCGGCCAGCGGCTGGGCGACGCCGGCCAGCTCCGGGTAGAACAGGTTGAGCAGCGGCCTGGCGGTGAGCTCGGTGACGCGGCCGCCGCCGTCGGGGAGCGTGGTGTCGCCGACTCGGAACGGCCGGCGGTACAGGCCCTTGACGAACGAGATCTCGTCGCCGCACAGCAGAGGACCGAGCAGGCCGCAGGCGAAATGGGCCCCGAAATGCTCGGAGTCGGCGTCCAGGAAGCAGACGACCTCGCCGGTGAGGACCGCGAGCGATCGCCACATGGCGTCGCCCTTGCCGAGGACCGCCCCCAGTTCGGGGGCAAGCTCGTGCTGATTGTGCACCTCGGCGCCGAGGTCCCGGGCGATCCGGGCGGTGGCGTCGGTCGAGGCGTCGACAACCACGATCTGATCGATCGCTCCGCGCTCGCGCAGCGGGATGAGGGATTCGATGATCGGTCCGATCGTCCGCTCCTCGTTGCGGGCGGGGAGACACACCGATACCGACGTCCGGCGTTCGGCGGCGAGGCGCTCGGGCGGGAACTCGGCGTGATGAAAGGTATGGCTGCGGTACCAGGAACGTGCGCGCATCGACATGAGCCTCGGCGGAGCATGACAGCCCCCGTCGCCGGCCGTACCGCCCCACCCTCGTCGGCAGGGTCCATTACGATCACATCAACACCGTTGCGGGAACGGTCGAGACATGCTGAGCGTCGGGGACGCTCGCAAGGAATAGGAATGGTGCAGATCAGCCTGATGTGCAGGGGTTCTTGCGCGTGAAACAGTGCCTGCGCATCCCCGCGTTCCGGCGCTTGCTGGCGGCGTATGTGTTCAACGAGCTCGCGTGGTCGGTCGGGACGCTGGCCCTGTCGGTGCTCGTCTACCGTCGCACCGGCTCGGCGATCGGCACATCGGCGTTCTTCCTGTGCTCCCAGGTCGTGCCGGGGCTGCTGGCACCGGCGCTCGTCGCCCGACTGGACCGCGGTGCGCCGCGGCGGGTGCTGCCCGCGCTGTACGCGATCGAATGCGGCCTGTTCGGGGTCCTGGCGTGGACGACGCACCACTTCGTGCTCATCCCCGTGCTCGCCATCGCGCTCGCCGACGGCGTCGTCGCCGTCACCGCCCGAGCGCTGGCGTCGGCCGCCCGGACCGAGATCCTCAAGCCCGTCGATCTCCTGCACGAGGGCAACGCCGTGGCCAACTTCGGGTTCTCGGCGGCGTTCATGGGCGGGCCGGTGCTCGGCGGGCTCGTCGTCGTCGCCGGCGGGACGATCGCCGCGCTGCTCGTCAACTGCGCGTTCTTCGGCGTGATGGCGGTGATCCTGGCGATCACCCAGCTCCCCGACGCCAAGCCCGAGCCCGGCTCCGTCTTCGCGCGCCTGGCCGAGGGACTGGCCCAGGTCCGCGGCGACGCGCTGCTCAGCCGGCTGATGGTGATTCAGTGCCTGGGGCTCGTCTTCTTCACGGTGACGATTCCCGTCGAGGTCATCTACGCGCAGCACACGCTCCATGCCGGCGCCGCCGGGTACGGCGTGCTGATGGGCGTGTGGGGCGGGGGAGCGGTGGCCGGCAGCGCGATCTATGCCCGCTGGCGGCGCCGGCCGACGGCGACCCTGATCGGCGGGAGCGCGCTCGCGCTCGGACTCGGATTCACCGTGATGGCGATCGCGCCGTCGCTGCCGGTCGCGCTCGTCGGCGCCGCGGTTGCCGGGGCCGGCAACAGCGTCGAGTGGGTCGCCGCCAAGACCGCCGTCCAGGAGCGCACCCCGGACCGCTGGATGGCGCTGGTGATGGGCCTGAACGAGTCCACCTCGCAGGTCGCCCCGGGAGTGGGAATCCTGCTGGGCGGGCTGATCACGGCGCTGACGATGTCGCGGGTGGCGTTCGCGACGGCGGCTGGCGGCTCGCTGCTGTTCGCGGTGGCCGCGCCGATCGTCCTACGCCGCGCCGTGTCACCGCCGGCGGACCCGCCACCGGTTCACGAGGAGTCCGAGCTCGCCCCTGTGCAGCGAGGCAAATCGCTGGTGTAATCGCAGACGAGCGTGCGCGGCGCCTGCATTGACATCGGCTCCAACACGACCCGTCTGCTCGTCGCCGACTACGCCGGCCGGCGGCTGACCGAGGTCCATCAGCAGCGGTCGTTCACCCGGATCGGCCACGGCCTGGCGGCCTCCGGTGCGATCGGCGAGGCCAAGATCGCCGAGGTGGTGGCGGTCGTCGCCGATCAGATCGCGGCGGCGCGTGAGCACGGCGCCGGCACGATCCGCGCTGTGGCCACCGCGGCGATCCGCCGGGCCGCGAATGGCCCGGCGCTCGTCGAGGCGATCGCGGGCCACACCGGACTCGCCGTGGAGATCCTGTCCGGCGAACAGGAGGCGCGGCTGGCGTTCCTCGGCGCGGCGGCGACGCTGCCGGTGGCGCCCGCGGGCCCGCTCGGGGTCATCGACGTCGGCGGCGGCTCCACCGAGCTCGTCGTCGGGCAGGCGCCCGACCAGGTGCAGTGGTGGGCATCGCTGGACATCGGCTCTGGCGCACTGACCGAGCACTGCCTCGCGTCCGATCCGCCGCGCGTGCCGGAGTTGGCCGTCGCCCGCCACGAGGTCGTGAGCGCCCTCGGCGGGCTGGAGCCACCCGCGCCGGCGCTGGCCGTAGCCGTCGGCGGCAGCGCCACGTCACTGTGCCGCTTGGCCGGCCCGGAGCTTGACCCGGACGCGCTGGCCCGCGCGCTGGCGATCCTCACCGCCGCGCCCGCCGTAGCCGTCGCGGCGGCGTACGCGATCGATCCCCAGCGGGCGCGCCTGCTGCCGGCGGGACTCCTCATCCTCGAGGCGATCGCCGGCCGGCTCCGGGCGGCGCTCACGGTCGGGCAGGGTGGCATTCGGGAGGGCGTGCTGCTAGAAGCTCTCACACCGTGACCGCCGAGCCCCCGATTCCGCCGCGCGAGGCCATCGCCGACGTCCGGTTGCGTGCTCCGACCCGGGGCAACCGGCGGCTGGAACGGCTGCTGGACGCCGTCAACGCCGACGATCAGGTCAAGGCGTGGTGGCACGTGTCGGCGGTGAACGCGACCCGGCGGCTGGGCATGTCCGATCACAGCTGGGTCCACATCCAGGTGGTGCTCAACATCGCGCTGCGCCTGTCGCGGCTGCTGTTCCGGCGCGGCGTGGTCCCGAGCGTCGTCGCCGATTACGGGATGACCGAGCGCGACGCCGAGGTGGTGGTGGCGGCCGCGTGCCTCCTGCACTGCGTCGGCATGTCGATCCACCGCAACGACCACGAGCGCTACAGCCTGTTCCTCACCGCCGACAAGCTCGGGTCGCTGCTCGAGTCGGCCTACGAGGAGCCCGAGCGGTCGATCATCGTCGCCGAGACGTTGCACGCGATCATCGGCCACCGCAGTGACGGCGCGCCGTTCACGATCGAGGCCGGGATCGTGCGCGTCGCCGACGCGCTCGACATGGCCCGGGGACGGTCGCGGATCCCGTTCGAGTCCGGCCACCAGAACATCCACTCGCTGTCGGCCTACGCGATCGAGGAGGTGAAGATCGCATCGGGGCGCGACCGCGCGGTCCGCGTGGAGATCCAGATGTCGAACAGCGCCGGCATCTTCCAGGTGGACGAGCTGCTCGCCGAGAAGCTGCGCGGCTCCGGTCTGGAGGAGCACATCGAGGTGATCGCCCGCATCGACGCCGAGCACGAGCAGCGGCTGCTCAATGTGTTCAAGATCTGATCATGGCTTCCGGTTCGCGCCGCACGCCGTTCGTCCTGGTCGGGCTCCTCGTGGCCCTAGCCCTCGTCGTCTACGGCGGCTACGGGCGGCACTGGTCCTGGATCGGGATCAACGGGCGGACCGCGACCCTCTGGGACTGGCTGCACCTGCTGCTGCTTCCGCTCGCCGCCGTGGTGCTCGCGCTGTGGCTGCGCCATCGCGCCGCCGTGGAGCGGTGGATGCTGGCCGCCGCCGTCGGAGTCGCGGGCGGGTTCGCGGTCGTCGTCATCGCCGGGTACACGATCCCGTGGGCGTGGACCGGCTTCACTGGCAACAGCCTGTGGGATTGGCTGAATCTGGCCGCGCTGCCGCTGGCGGTGGCGCTCATCCCGGTGGCGCTCGAGCTTCGCGCGGAGTGGGGGCGCCGGCACACCGTCGCCCTGTCGGCCGGCGCCGCGGTGTTCCTCGGCCTCGTCCTCGCCGGCTACCTGGCGAAGTGGCGCTGGACCGGGTTCACCGGCAACACCGTCTGGGATTGGCTGCACCTCCTGCTGTTGCCGCTGCTGGTGCCGGTGGTGATCATTCCCGTGCTGCGGCCGATGGCGCTCGCCCGGCTGGGCGTCGTCGACGAGCCGCCCGAGCCGACTGCAACGCCCGCGGAGCCCGTCGTCGCGCCGCCGGCGCCGGAGCAGTCGCCGGCGTGATGGCGCTGCATCGGCACCGGCTCCGGTGGTGGCTGGTGAGCGCGGCGCTGGTGATCTGGGCGGCGCCGGCGAGCGCCTCCGCAAGACCGGCCGCCGTCTCGTGCGGTCCGGCCAGCTTCGAGGTATCGCAGGCCGGCACCGGTCGGGTCTCGGGCTGCGTGCGGCTCGGCCCCCTCTCCGCCGGCGCCCACGCCCTCGTGCTCCAGCAACTGCTGCCCAGCTCGGCACCACCGGCCGGCCCGGCCCCCGGCGAACCGGCCGTCACCCTCACCCTGTCCCCGGCGGCGGGCCGCCCCGGAACGGTCGTGACCGTCACCGGCCGGCTGCGCCAGCCCTTCCATCCGCGGTACTCGTACCCCACCCTGTGCTGGGACGGTTGCCGGGACGGCATCGCCGACGTCACCGCGCCGCTGCACTGGACGTCGTCGCGGACGTTCCGGACGCGGCTCGTCGTGCCGGCCGCCCCCTGGATCGAGCAGCACCCCAACCGGGTCGCTCCGCTCGCCGACGGCGGCTATCCGATCGGGATCGACTGCATCCGATCGGCCCGCGACTGCGCCGCCGTCACCGAGGGATCGGCCATGTTCGCGCTGCGCAGAGCTCACCGGCCGGCGTGGTGCCGGACGTCGGCGGGGTGCGCCCGCCTCGCCGTCTCTCCGGCCACCGCCAGACCGAGCGACGTGGTGAGGATCAGCGGCGATGCGCCGCTGACGGTGCTCACCGGATCGGGCGCTGGCTCGCTGCTCACGCCCACGATCCTCCGCGCGCGCGGGCCCGCCCCGGCCGTCGCCTTCGCGACGAGCAACGGGGTGACGACCGCCTCGTTCGGGCGCGCCGCCGTCCGCGCGCAGGCCCCGCCGAGCTACGCGAGCCTGCCCGCGGCCGCGCCGATCTCCGAGACGACGTCCGGGCCGACGCCGATCGCCGCCGATCCGGCCGAACCGTCGACGGTGGCGTCGTGCGCGGGGGCGACGATCGCCGTCTCGACCCCGGCCGGCGCCACCGCCGTCCCCACGGGGACGGTCAATTCGGTGCTGAGGCAGATGGGCTTTGCGCGGCTCAGCTCCTCACCGGACTGCGTGAGCGTGGCCCCGGTCGACGACGCCGCCGGGGCGATGGTGGGCCTGGCCGCGTCGTTCACGGTGACCCTGGCGCCGGGCGGGCCGCCGTTCTACGACGCCGCCGTCGTCACCGACGACGGCGGCCGGACATGGACGCCGCTCCCGGTCCCGCCCGGATCGATCGCCGCCGACTTGGGCGGGTTTCGCTATGCGCACGGTGCGCTTACGGCGG
>DATCFW010000221.1:0-9864 GCA_036509295.1 Solirubrobacteraceae bacterium
AGCCTGCGGGCGGAGGGGTACGTGTTCCAGATCGAGGTCACCTACCGCGCTCTGCTGGCCGGCTTCACCGTCCGCGAGGTCCCGATCGTGTTTGCCGACCGGACCGTGGGTACCTCCAAGATGTCGAGCCGGATCGCGCTCGAGGCGATGCTGCTGGTCCCGGTGATGAAGCGCGGCGCCTCCGCAGCGCTCGATCGGGCGAGCGCCGCGAAGCCCCCCGAGAGCGCGGTCTAACAGGATCTCAACCTTGCTCAAATCCGACAAGGCCTCTCGCCGGGCATCCTCAACGAGATGAGCGCGACGCGACCTCTCACGCCGCTGCCGCAGACCGGCGGCTTCGAGCTGTCCGGGGTCGGACTCGACGTCCCGGCCGAGCGGACCAACAGCCGGCGCGGGCTGCTGGGGATCGCGGGGCTGCTGGTCAGCGGCTCGCTCATCGCCGTCGCGGCCGCCCACACCCCGACGCTGCTGCCGGAGACGATCCGTCTGGCCGACCCCGCGGCGCTCGCCGGCGCGTTTCAGGGCGTCGCCGTCAACCTCCACCCCGGCGGCGCGATCGGCGCGCTGCTGCTCATGTTCACCTGCTATGCCCTCGTCGTCGCGGCGTCCGGACAGCTCTCGCCCCGCGTCGTCCTGACGACGATCGCGGCGCTGCACGCGCTCATCCTGCTGGCCCCGCCGCTCATCTCCACCGACGTCTTCAGCTACCAGGCGTACGCGCGCATGGGCTCCCTGTACGGCATCAACCCGTACACCCACGGGCCGTATGCCGCCAACTTCGATGCCGTGTTCCCGTATGTGGGCGCCAAATGGTCCTCCATCGCCAGTGCGTACGGGCCGCTGTACACGGTCTTCACCTACCTGCTCGCGCCGCTGTCGATCGCGGCCAGCGTGTTCACGTACAAGTCGATCGCCGCCGTCGCGAGCATCGCCCTCGTGGCCGTCGTCTGGCATTGCGCGCGCCTGCGCGGCAAGGATCCGGTCAAGGCGGCCGCGCTCGTCGGCCTCAATCCGCTCCTGCTCATCTACGGCGTCGGCGGTGCCCACAACGACCTGTTGATGTTGCTGGTCGGCGTCGGCGGTGTGTACGCGATCCTCGCCTCCCGCGAGCGCCTCGGCGGCAGCCTGACCCTGCTCGCCGTCGGCATCAAGCTCACCGCCGGTCTGCTGTTCCCGTTCGCGCTGGTCGCGGGTGGCCCGCGTCGCGGGCGCGGCCGGCGTGACCTCCTGGTCGGCGCGGGGGCGGGATTGGCGGTGATCGTCGCGGTCGGCCTCGAGGTGTTCGGCTGGGGCTCGCTGCACGTGTTCGCGACCGTCAACCAGGCCCAGAACGAGGGCGGTGCGCAGAGCCTCCCCGGCTTCATCACGTCCCGCCTGCACATGCCTGGGGTCGGGCACGCGGCGACGTACGTTCTGGCGACGGTGTTCGTCGTGCTCTGCGGCTGGTTGCTGCGACGGGTGTGGCGGGGCCAGATGGACTGGATCGACGGTGCGGCGTGGGCGATGCTGGCGATGCTCGCCGCGTCGAGCTCACTGCTGCCGTGGTACGTGGCGTGGTTGCTGCCGCTCGCGGCCCTCGGCCACGATCGACGGCTGGCGCGGACGGCGGTGGCGTTTACGGGCGTTGTGCTGGCAATTCAGCTGCTGGGCTACATCCCGCACGGCAGCGGTCCGTTCTAGGACACGGGGCGCAACTCCGTACGATGAAGCGATGAGCGTGGCCCCGCGTGTGTTCGACGGCGAGCCCCGTCGGCTGGAGCTGATCAGCGTCGTCGCTCCGATCTTCAACGAGGACGCGCTCATCGATGAGTTCTATGGCCGGGTGTGCGGCGCGCTCACCGGACTGCCGTTCGAGCTGGTGCTCGTCGATGACGGCTCGACCGACGGGTCGCCGATGAAGCTGGAGAGCCTGGCCGCCAGCGATCCGCGGGTCCGGGTCGTGTACCTATCCCGGAACTTCGGTCATCAGACCGCGTTGACCGCCGGGCTGGATCATGCCCGCGGCGACGCCGTGGTGATGCTCGACGCCGACCTCCAGGACCCGCCAGAGCTGATCCCCACGATGCTCGATCATTGGCGCGCGGGCTGCGATGTGGTGTACGCCGTCCGCGAGCAACGCGAGGGCGAGTCTCGCTTCAAGCTCAGCACCGCGCGTTGGTTCTACCGACTGTTCGACAAGCTCGCCCAGGTCCCGCTCGAGCACAATTCGGGGGACTTCCGGCTGCTGGATCGCCGTCCCCTCGACGCTCTGCTGGCGATGCGCGAACGCAACCGGTTCCTGCGCGGCATGACGGTGTGGGTCGGCTACACGCAGGCGGCGGTCCCCTATCACCGCGATCCCCGGTATGCCGGTGAGACGAAGTACACGATCCCGAAGATGCTGCGGTTCTCGCTCGACGCGATCTCATCGTTCTCGCATCGGCCGCTGCAACTCGCCACGCTGCTCGGCTTCCTCATCTCCACCCTCGCGTTCATCGCGATCCCGGTGGTCGTCGTCCTGCGTCTGCTC
The DNA here is from genome assembly GCA_036509295.1 of Solirubrobacteraceae bacterium. Taxonomy (GTDB): domain Bacteria; phylum Actinomycetota; class Thermoleophilia; order Solirubrobacterales; family Solirubrobacteraceae; genus Palsa-465. The sequence goes on from DATCFW010000221.1 coordinate 2,510, forward strand.
GGCTCCTACCTGCCGGGGTTCAGCGCGCTCACCATCGTCGTGCTGCTGCTCGGCGGGATCGAGCTGATCGCGATTGGGATCATCGGCGAGTACGTCGGCCGCATCTATGACGAGGTCAAGGGCCGGCCGCTGTATCTCGTCCGCGCGCGACGCAACATGACCGGTCCGCGGGACCCCTCCGAGTCCGGGCTGCCACCGGTGCGCCTGTCCCCGGGCACCGACGAGGCGCACGACGCCCCTATCCGCCCGCTGGACTAGGTCCGACCGCGGGGTTGGACCGGCCATCGGGCTGGCCCGTCGCCGCCCGCCTGAGCTGACGCACCGTGTCATCGCCGCGATCCGGCGACTCCTCGGATGCCACCTCGAGCGCGGCGATGCGGCCCGACAGGCCCTTGATCGCGTCGGCCACCGGGTCAGGAAGGTGAATCCAGTCGGTATCGGGTCCCTCGGGGCGCCGACCCTCGACGCGCACGGGATGTCCGGGATTGCCGACGACGGTCGAGTTCGGCGGCACATCGTGGATGACGACGCTGTTGGCGCCGATCTTGGCCCCATGACCAACCGTGATCGGGCCGAGCATCTTGGCGCCCGAGCCGACGGTGACGTTGTCCTGCACGGTCGGGTGGCGCTTGCCGGTGGCAAAGCCGGTTCCGCCGAGCGTCACCCCCTGGTACAGGGTCACGTCGTTGCCGATCTCCGCCGTCTCCCCGATCACGACGCCCATCCCGTGATCGATGAAGAACCCGTTCCCGATCGTGGCGGCCGGATGGATCTCGATCCCGGTCAGCGACCGGGCCGCGGCGGCGATCAGCCGCGGCAGGACCGGCACGCCGGCCTCGTACAGCGCGTGGGCCACGCGGTGCGCCAGCAGGGCATGCACCCCCGGCCAGGCCGCCAGGATCTCCAGCGAGCCCACGCCACGGGCCGCCGGATCCCGACTCTGTGCGGCGGCGACATCCCGCCGGATCTCCGCCGCGGTGCCCGTCATCAGCCCGAGGCCGAACATGAGCCAAAGGCTAGCGAGCGTCGCGTGCGGGCCGGCGCGTCTCGTCCCGGCGACTGGCTTACGGGGCGAAGAACGGTGTCGACACGTAGCGCTCGCCCGAATCCGGCAGGATCGTGGCGATCCGCAGGCCGCGTGACTCGGGCCGGCCGGCGACCTGGACTGCCGCCCAGACCGCCGCGCCGCACGAGATGCCGGCCAGGACGCCCTCGCGCCGAGCGAGCGTCCGCGCCATCTCGATCGCGTCCTCGTCCTCGACGGCGATCACCTCGTCGAGCAGCTCGCGGTTGAGCACCTCGGGGACGAACCCGGCGCCGATCCCCTGGATCTTGTGTGGCCCGGGTGGCCCGCCGGACAGGACCGCCGAGCTGCGCGGCTCGACCGCGATCACCCGGCAGCCCGGATTGCGCTCCTTGAGGACCTCGCCGACCCCGGTGATCGTGCCGCCCGTCCCGACGCCGGCGACGAACACGTCGACACGCCCGTCGAGGGCGTCCCACAGCTCCGGGCCGGTCGTGCGACGGTGGACCTCCGGATTGGCCGGATTTGAGAATTGGTCTGGAAGGAAGACGTCGTCGCGCGTCGCCAGCGCCCTGGCGGCATCGACCGCCTCGTTCATACCGCCCAACGACTCGGTCACCTCGACCGTCGCCCCGTAGAGTCGAAGTAGTGCCTCGCGCTCGCGGCTCATCCCCTGAGGCAGCGTCAGGATCAGGTCATATCCCTTCGCGGCGCATACGAAGGCGAGCGCGATGCCGGTGTTGCCGCTCGTGGCTTCGACGATGGTTGTCCGTCCCGGTTCGATCTGCCCCTCGCGCTCGGCAGCCTCGATCATCGCCACCCCGATCCGGTCCTTGACGCTGCCACCTGGGTTGAACGCCTCGAGCTTGGCGAACAGCTCGACCTCGTCGGTCCCGACCAGCCGGGCCAGTTTGAGGATCGGTGTCCGGCCCACCAAATCCGCGATGTTCGTCGGAATAGACCGCATTGCCGAACACCCTAGACAACGGGGCGTCAACAGCGACGCCAGTCCTAAAGGGGTCGGCGGTCAGGCCACGAGGCCGCTGCGGCGCGCTTCCGGCCCAAATAGCGGGTTTTCGCTGTTCTGTGCCCGCAACTTGCGACTCGCGCGCGCGTCTTACTCATCGCAGCCCTCGCAAGCGGGCGTAGCGCAGAATGGGGAGCCCGCGGCCGAGGGGGCGCGGGGCCGCGGGCTCCAGGTGCGCGCGCTGCGCAGGGGGCGTGCGGCGCGCGCTGAGCATCCTTGCCCCCTTGAGCGTAGCGGTCGCATTGCGCCCGTACCAGGTCCGGTCGGCCAGGCCGTGCCGGGCGTCCAAAACGGCCCTTTCCGGTCAGATTCGCCGATCTGGCGCGCATACGGGCAGTCTCCCCGACAGGCTATCTTGTCTAGATGCGGACCGGCGATTCAGCCCGGAAGCACCAGGTGGCCGATGAGGACATGCTCCACGCGCTCCGCAACCACATCCGGAAGTTCGACACAGACGAAGTGACCATGTTCATCGGACCGCCCGCACCGGTGCGCTCCTCGAGGTCGGTGTGCTCGATTTCGAGGCGGATCCGGTGATCATCCATGCGATGCCCCTCCGTCCCAGCTTCCATCAATTCCTATAGGTGACCAGATGCCACGCACAGACGAAGATCTCCAAACCGCCGCCGACCGGCTTGAGCGACGACTCGATGAGCTGGACCTTGACACGGTCGTGGTAGACGACACCAGCGACCTGCGCGCGATCGCTGAGGCCGTGGACGCGCTCCGCGCCGCTGAGGCGCAGGTGCGAGAGCGCGTCGAGATCGCACGCGCGCACGGCCGATCATGGAACCTGATCGCGCTACCGCTGGGCGTGTCCAGGCAAGCGGCGCGAGAGCGGTTCGCCGAGAAGACCCCCGCGTAGCCCAATATCAGGGGACGGTGACCGCGGGCGCCTGACCAATCCTGGTGCCGAGGTAGGACGGTAGAGCGCGACCGCGTCGGGCGCGATTTCGGGCGCGAGCGCCGGGTCTGCAGAGGCGAAACGCCGGCAAACCGGGGCGTAGTCGTCAGATGTGATACATGGCCGCGCCGGCCGACCGGAGCTCCTGCTCGGCGATCGAGGCCACGGTGGCCTCGCCCAGCACCACGCCGGCCGCCTGGGCCGCCTGGGCGAAGATGCCGCTGGCGCCGACGCCCAGGGGGCCGTCAAGCAGCTCGACGAGCTCCAGGACGGTCACCTCGCTCGCCGGACGGGCGAAGCTGTACCCGCCCTTGACCCCACGCTGGGAGCTGAGCACGCCGGCCCGGCGCAGCGTCGCGAACAGGTGCTCCAGGAACTGCACCGGGATCTGGCGCCGGCGGGCCAGCTCGGCGATCGGGACCGGTCCCGAGTTGCCCTGACGGCAGAGCTCAACCAGAGCACTCAGCGCGTACGGCGACTTGGTGGTGATCGAGATCATCGGTCGGGATGCTAGTGCTGGCGGCGAACCTCGGCCATCGGTCCGGCGCCGTCCGTCTCCCTCAGGTTCACGTGGCCCGAGTCCGACAGAGTGAACGAGGCCTCCACCCCGCGCCTCTCCCGGACTCAAGGGGGCAGGAGAACCGACCGATTACCGAGAAGGTCATTCCGGCACACCCGGCGCCGCCGCGTCGGTGAGCGATACCGGCACCGCCACTGGGAGGAGATCGCATGGATCAGGCATCACAACTGCTCGAGCACCTCGAGTCAGGCAGCTCGGAGCGCTGGGAGGATCTCCGGCCCAAGCGCTGGCCGACGATGCAACTCCGCATTCGTGGCCGCCAGTTCGACGTCTACTGCGATCACGCGACCGACGTCACACTCGATGCCTTCGGCATCCCCGTTGTCCACGGACATACCGTGGGAGCCGGGGACCTCAGGCGCGGCTGGTTCGACTCAGACCTCGCGGCCTGATCGGGTCAGCTGGCCCGAAGGTCAGAGCTGGCACGCGCCCGCTCAGGCCCGATCCGCCTGGAGCTCAAAGGCGTACTCGCCGTTCTCGAGCAGAATCGGCAGCTCATCGCGGACGAGGCTGTGGTTGGCGTCGACCTTGCGCGTGCGCTCCCATCGCAGACCAGTGTCACGGATGAACATCCAGAACCCGATCGCCAGCGGAACCGCCCACCAGATCCAGTAGGCGAACACGAACATCGGATTGATCCGCAGCATCAATTTGACGCGCTCGCGGCGCTGCACCAGGAACAACCGCGTCTGCCGCAGCGCCGCCCGCTGAGCGACCCCGACGACGACTACCATCAGCGCGATCGTCGTGAACGAGAGAGCCTCGAGGGGCGCATCGATCACCCGGTGAGCGGACGTCAATGCCGCGACGAGCGACCAGGTCGCGGTCACGAGCCCGAACGGGCAGATGAGCAGCGACAGACACGGAACGAAGTTCAGGCGGGCGCGGAACCGCTGGCGGGCGCTCATGCCCATCAGCGTCAGCGGTGCCCCGAGCGACTGGAAGAAGCCGGCCACCCAACGCTTGCGTTGCGTGACGCCCTGTCCGAACGTGTTCGGCACCTCCTCGATCAGCGGGCTGCGGACGATGCCCAGAGTGCGGCCGTTGGTCCACAGCCGCATGCCGATCTCCGGGTCCTCGATGGTGAGCCACGGGTGGAACCCACCCACGTCGAGCAGATCCCAGACGAGGAAGAACAGGCCCTTGCCGAGTACATAGAACGGCTGACGCCCGCCGGCGCTCATGTGCTGGTACAGCGAGCCGTCCCAGGACATATGATCCATCGCGAACATCGACGTCGCCCAGGTGCTCAGCGCATTGCCGGCGACGTTCGTGTTCTGGATCACGTCGTACTCCTTCGCCCCCGCCGCGGCGGTGAGGAAGTAATCCGGCGGCACGACGCTGTCGGCATCGATGTAGGACAGCAGTGCCCCGGGCCGGGCGGCGGCGACGGTGTAGAGCGCGTAGGTCAGCTGCCGAGTCTTCTTGGGCGGGAGCGCGCGCTCGTGCCGTCGCTTGCCGACGTGCCACCAGTACGCCTTGTCGTTCTCATCCCAGGCCGACCAGACAGGCTCCCAGCGCGGATCGTCGGTCGGAGGCACCGGCAGCACCTGGAGGAATGCGTAGTCGGCGGCGATGCGCCGCAGAGAGGCGATCGTCGCCGCGTCATCGGCATTGGGGATCGCGATGACCTGGCGGCGGCCACGCGGATACTCCGCGCGCTCGAACCCGACCATCGCCGTCCGCATGGTGCTCTCCAACTCGTCGAGCACCGGGTAGAGGACGATGATCTCGGGGCACCGCTCGGCTCGCGAGGAGCGCGCCGCCGCCTCGATATCGACCAGGTCGACGCGCTGCGCGTAAAGCCAGAGCACGACGAGCAAACAAGCGAGATAGGCGACCTCGACGGCCGCATACAGCGCCTCTACCGATGCCGGCATCGCGACTCAGCGGGCGAGGCCGCGGCTGGACAGCTCCCGCTGCGCCCGATCAACGAGGTCGTCGGCGTGCTGCTGGGACACCCACTCCATCAGCTCGCCGACGCCGGCCGCGAAGCTGACCTCGGGGACGAAACCCAGGAGCTCGCCGGCCTTCGTCATGTCGGCGTAGCAATGCCGGATATCTCCCGCGCGTGCGGTCCCGGTCAGCTCAGGGGCGATATCAACGCCGAGAGCGTCGCCGAGCGCCCCGGCGACCTCGACGACGGTCATCGGAGAGTCGGCTCCAACGTTGATCGCCTGGCCGTCGGCCGCCGACGACTCGAGCGCGAGCACGGTCGCTCGCGCAGTGTCACGGACGTGGATGAAATCGCGGAGCTGCTGGCCGTCCTCGAACGCGAGCGGCGCGCGGCCGTTGAGCAGTCGGCTGCTGAAAATCGCCGCCACCCCGGTGTACGGGTTTGACAGCGCCTGCCGGGGCCCATACGTGTTGAAGTACCTCAGGGCGACGACCCCGAGGTCGTATGCGCCGCCGACCGCGAGGCACAGGAGCTCCTGGTCCATCTTCGAGATCGCGTACACCGAGGTCGGTCGCGGCGGCTTGGTCTCAGCCGTGCCGGTCGGCGTCAGCACCTCACCGCACTCCGGGCAGTGCAGCTCCCAATCGCGGCTGGCCAACTGGGCGCCTGACCGCAGCGGCGGGTGAGTCACGCCATGCGTCGCGCACCGGTACGTGCCTTCGCCGTAGATCGACATCGAGGAGGCGACGACGATCCGCCGGACCTCCGTCTTCTGGTTGGCGATGAGATCAAGGAGCACACCGGTGCCGCTGGTGTTGGCATCGACGTAGCGAGAGATCTCATACATGGACTGGCCGACGCCGACTTCGGCCGCGAGATGGACAACCGCCTCGATGCCTTGCAAGGCGGCACAGAGCGAGTCGCGGTCGCGGACATCGCCGTGGATGAACTGAGCGCCGTCCGGGACGTACACCGGGCCCGCGCCACGGTGGACCTGATCGACCAGCGCGTCGTACACGACGACCTCATACCCCTGCTCGAGCAGGAGCTCCACGACGTGGGACCCAATGAAACCGGCACCCCCGGTCACGAGAACGCGATCGGACACTCACTTACCGTCCTTGGCCGATGGCTGGTGCTTCAAGCTCCGGCACGCCACCCCCGTAGCTCGAAAACATTTCCGCGCTCAACATAGCAAAGCTCAGAAATATGTCTAATAGCTCCTCAAAGCTATCAAGCATGCGACCCGCTGGAGGATCGCGACGGGAGCCGGCGCGCGGGCGGCGCGGCCGGGGAAACGGCCTGGCACGGGTAGCGCCGGGCGCGGCGAGCTAGATCCAGCCGCGCTCGGTGGCGATCAGGACCGCCTGGGCCCGATCCATCGCGCCGAGCTTGCCGTACACGTTGTGCAGGTGGGTGCGGATCGTGCTCGTGGACAGCCCGAGCTCGGCGGCGATCTGCTTGTAGACCATGCCCTTGGCGAGGCGCCGCAGCACATCGACCTCCCGGGTGGACATCGGGCACGGCGCAATCTGGCGGGGCCGCTCGCCCGAGGCCGGCAGCGGCAGCTCGTACATCACCTTGCGCAGCCCGGCGGGGGTCAGGCCGATCGTCCGGGCCACCGCGAGCAGCTCGGCCGGGGTGATCGACCCCCCCAGCACGTAGTGGGCGAGCATGTCGGCGAGGCGGACAAGCGCGGCTTCGCCGGTGGCCTCGTCGGAGTGGTGGCGTTCGATGACGCTGGCGATCGACTTGGGCAGCGCCCAGCGACGGGCGAGGACACCGCCGACGAGCGCGTGGTCAACGCCGAGCTCGCGCCGCTCGCGCTGGATGCGATCCTCCGGGGTGCGGGCATCGCCGTGGACCTGGCCGGGATACCCGGGGTAGGCGTGGACGAGCACGAGCTTGCCGATGTCATGGAGC
>DATCFW010000222.1:0-6745 GCA_036509295.1 Solirubrobacteraceae bacterium
GCTACGAGCCGGTTAAGGAGATCGCCGACGCGCTGGACGGGTTCGAGTCAGACCGGGGCATCTCCATCCCCATCCACGTCGACGCAGCGTCGGGTGGGTTCGTGGCGCCGTTCCTGTCCCCAGAGCTGGAATGGGATTTCCGGGTGGCGCGAGTGCAGTCGATCAACGCGTCGGGCCACAAGTACGGGCTCGTCTACCCCGGCGTCGGCTGGGCGATCTGGCGTGACCAGGCGGCACTGCCCCAGGACCTGGTGTTCGACGTGAACTACCTCGGCGGTCACATGCCGACCTTCTCGCTCAACTTCTCGCGGCCGGGCAGCGAGGTGATCGCCCAGTACTACATGTTCATGAGCCTCGGCCGTGAGGGCTACACGGCGACGATGCAGAACCTGCAGAACATCGCGCTGCACCTCTCCGAGGGCGTGCAGGAGATCGGCCCCTACCAGCTCATCTCCGAAGGCCGGGAGCTTCCGGTGTTCGCGTTCGCGCTCGATCCGAGCGTGACGAACTACACGGTGTTCGACATCTCGGACAAGCTGCGCGAGCGCGGCTGGCTCGTGCCCGCCTACGCCTTCCCGGCCAACCGGCAGGACCTCACCGTGCTGCGCATCGTGGTCCGCGCCGGCATGCACATGGAGATGGCCGACGAGCTGCTCGAGTTCCTGGGCGACAAGACCAAATGGCTCCAGGCGCTCGACCGCCCGCTCCCCGGGCAGGACCCCGCCCGCGCGACCGCCTTCGCCCACTGATGCCCGAGCGCCGCCTCTACTGCACCACCGTCACCACCGTCCAGTGGCTGACCCCGGCGATGGTGCGCATCGTCGTCGGCGGCGCCGACCTCGACGGGTTCGCCGCCGGCGCGTTCACCGACCACTACGTCAAGTGTCGCTTCGGCGACAAGACCCGCTCCTACACCGTCCGGGCCTGGGACGCCGACCGTCACGAGCTGACGCTCGACTTCGTCGTCCACGGCGCCAGCGGGATCGCCGGTCCGTGGGCGGCCGGCGCGCAGCCCGGCGACACGCTCGAGCTGACGGGGCCCGGCGGGGGCTACGCTCCGTCCCCCGACGCCGCCTGGCACCTGATGGTCGGTGACGACGCGGTCATCCCGGCGATCGCGGCCTCACTGGAGCGCGTGCCCGCCGGAATCCCGGTGTTCGTCGTGGTCGAGGTGGAGGGACCCGACCACGAGCAGCCGCTGGACTCGCCCGGCGATCTCCAGCTCACGTGGTTGCACCGGCCCGCGGGCCCGGGGCAGGCCGCCTCCCTCCAGGTGGACGCCGTCGCGGCGCTCAGCCTGCCCGACGGCCGCGGTCAGGCGTTCGTCCACGGGGAGGCCACCGCGGTCCGGCTCGTCCGCCGCAACCTCGTCCTCGATCGCGGGATGGCCGCCGACGAGCTGTCGGCCACCGGCTACTGGAAGCTGCGGCGCACCGACGAGGAGTGGCGATCCGAGAAGCCGCAATGGCGCGCGCAGGCCGAAGCCGACCTCGTGAGCTGACCCGTCCGGCCGGAGCCACTCCGGCCTCAGATCAGCTCGGCCAGCGTGCGGCCGGCGGCCTCAATCTCAGCGAGCGTCGAGGCAGCGAGCACCCGGTCCAGATCGAGCACGCGGGCGCCCATCGCATCGAGTTCACGCGTACCGACGACGGCGTGGCACGGCACCCCCGCCTGCCGGGCCCGGGTCGCCACCTCGGACACGACCTTGCCGACGAGGCTCTGCTGGTCGAGCTTGCCCTCACCCGTAACGACGGCGCGAGCGGCGCGCATCCGAGCGTCGAAGCCGATCGCGTCGAGCACGAACGCCGCCCCCGGCACGAGCTCGGCGCCGCAGGCGCTCCACAACCCGCCGGACAGCCCGCCGGCAGCGCCGGTCATCGGCACGCCCCGCGGATCCCGGGCCAGGCGGCGGGCGAGCGCGTTCAGGCGCCGCGTGAGGCGTTGGACCTGCTCGGCGGATGCGCCCTTCTGGGGGCCGAACACGCGGGCCGCGTCCGCGAACGAGGTCCGCACATCGCACAGCACCACCAGCCGAACGCCCCCGAGCCCCCCGGCGCGCTCGATCGCCCGGATCGCGCCGGCGCCGCCGTCAGTGGTGGCGCTGCCGCCGACGCCGACATAGATCGTCTCAGCGCCCGAGCGGGCGGCGGCGACGATCAGCTCACCGGTGCCCGCGGTGGTGGCAGCTACCGGGTCACGGTCAGCCTCGGCGACCAGCCCGAGGCCGCTGGCGGCGGCGGTCTCGACGATCGCCACACCATCGCCAATCGCCAGCTCGGCCTCGATCGGGCGCCCGAGCGGGTCAGTCACCTGCGCGCTCGTCACCTCGGCGCCGAGCGACTCGATCAGCGCCGACATCGTGCCCTCGCCGCCATCGGCCACCGGGCACAGGTCGACCGGGCGCCCGCCCGCCTGGACCCCCCGGCCGATCGCCACCGCCACCTCGATGGCCGAGAACGTGCCCTTGAACGAGTCGGGGGCCACCAGGATCGTGTCCGGCACGCCGTGGATCGGGTTCACGGGCATCGGGTCCAGGGCGCGGTGATCACGGCCGGCAGTATCCGTCATCCTGTACGGCGGTGTCCGAGTACGAGCTGATCGATGCCGCCGGGCGGGAGGTGCGGATCTCCAATCCGGGCAAGGTGTTCTTTCCCGAGCGGGGGACCACCAAGCGCGACCTGATCGACTACTACCTGCGACTCGCCGGACCGGCGCTCGCCCAGCTGCACGACCGGCCGACCGTGCTCAAGCGGTTTCCCAACGGCGCCGCCGCGGAGCCGTTCTTCCAGAAGCGCATTCCGGACTCCGCCCCCGAGTGGCTGCAGACGGCGGAGGTGACGTTCCCCAGTGGGCGGACCGCCCGGGAGCTGCTCCCCAACGACGCCGCGCATCTCGTATGGGGCGTGAACCTCGGCGTGATCGACTGGAACCCGTGGCAGGCCCGGGCGGCCGACCTCGATCATCCCGACGAGCTGCGGGTCGATCTGGACCCGACGGCGGAGGCGAGCTGGGATGACGTCCGCCGGGTCGCGCTGGTGGCCGGCGAGGTCCTCACCGATCACGGTCTCACCGGCTACCCGAAGACGAGCGGCTCGCGCGGCATCCACATCAACGTGCGGGTGCTCCCGGACCGCGACTACCTCGAGGTGCGGCGGGCGGCGCTGGCGCTGGCTCGCGAGATCGAGCGGCGCGCGCCCACCCTGGCGAGCAGCAAGTGGTGGAAGGAGGAGCGCCACGGGGTGTTCGTCGACTACAACCAGAACATGCGCGATCGCACCGTCGCCTCGGCGTACAGCGTCCGCCCCACCCCTGACGCGCGGGTCTCGACGCCGCTGAACTGGAATGAGGTCCCCGACGTCGAGCCGGCTGACCTGACGATCGACAGCGTGCCCGAGCTGGTCGCGCGCCGCGGCGATCCGAGCGCCGACATCGATGCGCACGCGGCCTCGCTCGATTCGCTGCTCGAGCTGTCTCGCCGTGATGAGGCGCAAGGCCTGGGGGACGCGCCGTGGCCGCCGCACTTCCGCAAGCAGGCAGGCGAGCCCAGGCGCGTCCAGCCCAGCCGGGCGCGCCCGGACCCCACGTAGTCCGACCGCCCGCCCCCGCGCCCGTCAGCTGGCGGGCTCGAGTACGAACACCGGGATCTGGCGGTCCGTCTTGGTCTGGTACTCGGCGTAGTCCGGCCACACCTGGACGGCGCGGCCCCACCACGCCTCGCGCTCCTCGCCGCTCAGCTCGCGCGCCGTGAAGTCGCCCTTGGCGGTTTCGTCCTGCACCTCGACGAGCGGATGGTCGACGAGATTCCGGTACCACGCCGGATGCGCCGGGGCGCCCCCCTTGGAGGCCACCGCCGCGTAGGCGCCCTCGTGCTCGACGCGCATCACCGGGTTCTTGCGCAGCTTGCCGGACCCCGCGCCCACCGACGTGACGACGATCGTCGGGACGCCGCGCAACCGCGTCCCCCGCGTCCCGCCGGAGCTCTCGTACTCCTGGACCTGGTCGCGCACCCACTTCGCGGAACTCGGTGCGTACTCGCCATCTAGCGGCATCTCTGGCCTCCTGGGATCACGTGATCCGCTGGGTCGGGGTTGTTCAGGACTGCATCTGCTCCAGCCGGCAGTCCGCCGGCGGCTTGTCGTCGCGCCAGCGCAGGATCTTGGTGCCGTGGCGGATGCGCCCGCCGCTGGCGTGATCGAACGTGACCTCCACGACCAGCTCGGGCCGCAGCGAGATCCATTCGAGATCCCGCTCGCTTTGCCACCGGCTCGGGTCTCCGTGCCCACGCTCGCCGGTCTCATACGGCGCGAGGCGCGCGACGAGCGCTCGCTTCTCGGCGGCGCGCAGTCCCGAGGAGTGACCGACGACGTGCAGCCGCCCGTCGCCGTCGTAGAGCCCGAGAATGAGCGAGCCGACGGTTCCGTCCTCCTTGCCCGGGCGATAGCCGGCCACGACCGCGTCGATCGTGCGCACGCGCTTGATCTTGACCATGCCCTTACGCTCCCCCGGCCGGTAGGGGGCACCGAGGTCCTTGGCGACGACGCCCTCGCCGTCGCGCAGCCAGTCGGCGGTCGCGTCGGGTTCGGTCGTCAGCGGCGTCAGCCCGATCCCGCGCTGGGTCAGCTCCTGGAGCGCCGCCCGGCGCTCGGCGAACGGCAGCGCCAGCAGCGACTCGTCATCGCGGGCGAGCAGGTCAAACGCGACGTAGCGCGCCGGCGTCTGCTCGGCGAGCAGCGCGATGCGGCTGGCCGCGGGGTGGATGCGCTGCTGCAGCGCGCCGAAGTCCTGCTGCCCATCCGCGGCGTCGATCACGATCTCCCCGTCGACCACGTAGCGGCCGGACGGGAAGCTCAGCTCGGGGAAGTAGCGCCCGAGCGGCTTGGCCCCACGCGACTGGATCACGCACTCGTCCTCGTCGACGAACGCGATCGCCCGGAAGCCATCGAACTTCGGCTCATACGCCCACTGCTCGCCGAGCGGGAGCTCCTTGCTCGAGCGCGCGAGCTGGGGCTCGATCGGCGGCGTCAGCGGCAACGACACGGTGCTGTCGATGGTAGCCGCGCGTACCGAGTGCGCCCAGTCGCGGGTACTAGGATCACCCCATGACCGACGTGTCAGTCACCGCCGCCGAGCAGGAGTACCTCGAATCCCTGTGCTGGCTGTCCGAGGCCGAGCTGCCGATGACCGGCGCCAACCTCGCGCGCGCCATGCAGCTGTCAGGGCCAACCGTGCACGAGATGCTCGGCCGGCTCGAGCGCGACGGCTACATCGATCGCTCCAACGGCCGCCGGATCGCGTTCACCGAGACCGGCCGCCGGAATGCCGAGCAGATCGTCGGGCGTCACCGGATGATCGAGCGCTTCCTCACCGACGTGGTCGGTGTGCCGTGGGACGACGTCCACGAGGAGGCCGAGAAGCTCGAATACGCGATGACCCCGCGGTTCGAGGCCTATATTCGCGGGGCGGTGGGTCATGCCACCACCTGCCCGCACGGCCATCCGATCAAGGTCGGCGAGCGGATCGTCGGCGCGCCCCTCGCCGACTGTGCGGTCGGGGCGGCGGTGACCATCTTGCGCTTGGAGAATGAGGCCGAGGACCTGCTGCACTACCTCAAGGCCGCCGGGATGGAGCCGGGGATGAACGGGCGAGTCGCCGGCAACGACGGCGAGCAGGTCGAGGTGAGGTTCGGGGACAGCGTCGCCACCGTCACCTTCAGCGTCGCCGAGACCGTCTCGGTGCTCGCCGACCCGTCGCCGCCCCCGCGCACCGCGCTGCCCGAGCACCTCGTGCTCGGCCGCGGGCGCTACGGGCGCTAGGTCCGATCGAGCGGACGACCGGTGGCGGCCGGTGGCGGCCGGTGGCGGCCGGAGCCGGCAGCTCATGTCCGGAGGTGAGCCAGCCGGCGATCTGCCCGTACACCGCCGGGTGGTTGAGCAGATCGAAATGGGTGGCGCCGCCGACGTGGCGGTACTGGTGGACCGGGAACTGGAGCCGCTCACCGTGGCCACCGTGCGCCCAGGCGCTCGGGCGCAGCACGAGCAGATCGCCGATCAGCCGACCGAGCGGATCGTCGGGCCGCCGGGACACGGAGGCGCTCACGAAGTAGTGGGTGGCGCTGGCCAGGAACGGCACGACGGTGCCGGTGTGGCGCAGGAACGCATCGGGGTCGTGGCCGTCCCAATCCTCGTCGACGATGTAGCCGAAGCCGAGGTCCTTGACGCCGGCGCTGCGGAGCTTGATCGGGGCGGCGAACGGGCGGGTCTCGGGCAATCGCGACGCGGCGTGGCACAGCGCGTTGGCCCCGCGCTCCAGCGGGGCGCCCCGGTGCGGGGCGCCGAGCGTGAACACGTGGCGCACGCGCTCGCGCCACGAGCCGGCCGGTGCGTAGTGACAGGCACCGCGCGCCACCAGGCCGCCCATCGAATGGCCGATGAGCGCGATCTCGGAGACCTCGACCGGCCAGTTGGCGGTCAGCTCGTCGAGCAGCGCCGCCAGCAGCCGCCCGTTCTCCGAGATGTGCAGGCCGCTGTTGTAGCGGACATAGATCGGCGTGTAGCCCGAGCTCTGAGCCCAGCCGGTCTCCGTAGGGCATGTGCCGGGCGGCGCCCAGGCGCCAGGCGTCCTCGGTCTCGCACAGGCCATGGGTGAACACCGCCAGGCGGGGAGTCGCATCCGGGAACGCCCGCGCCAGCGAGCCGGCGGACAGCGCCACGTCACGGCCACGGCGCCGCACCAACATCGGCGTCGC
>DATCFW010000223.1:0-6095 GCA_036509295.1 Solirubrobacteraceae bacterium
AGGATGGTGCCGACGTTGCCGGGATCGTGAACCTCGTGCAGGTAGACGCACAGCGGGCCGACCGGCGCCGGCGCCCAACGCTCCTGGAACACGGCCAGCGCCCGGGTGCCCGATCCCAGCGCGGAGGCGGCGGCGAGGACGTCGGGCTCCACCTCGGTGCCGGTCAGCCCGCTGCCGGCGGCGCAGAACCGCTGGACCGCAGGCCAATCAGCGGCGTCGGCGGCGGCGAGCAGGTCCTCGCCCTCGGCGACGAAGCGGCCGCTGCGCTCGCGCCAGCGCCGACGCTGGTTGAGCTTGCGGACCTCTTTGAGCTGTTCGTTGTGGTGGCTGGTGATCGTCATGAGATTGTGTCCCGCCGAGCCATAAAAAAAGGCGCCGGCTTCGAAGAAGCGGGCGCCCGGGTGGCGGTGCTGGATGGTCGGCGTGCAGCTCAGCCGGCCGCCAGCGCCTCACGGGCGCGGTCGGCAAAGCGTCGGAAGGTATCGGCGTCGCGCACGGCCATGTCGGCGAGGATCTTGCGGTCCAGCTCAACGCCGGCGAGCTGCAGCCCGTGCATGAACTGCGAGTAGGACAGATCGCTCTGGCGAGCCGCGGCGTTGATCCGGGTGATCCACAGGCGGCGAAAATCGCGCTTGCGGTTGCGGCGATCCCGGTAGCGGTACTGGTCGGCCTTGAGCACCGCCTCCTTGGCGGTCTTGTAATGCCGACTCGCATCGCCCCGGTACCCCTTGGCCAGCTTCAGCGTCGCACGACGCTTCTTGCGGGCATGCAACGAGCGCTTGACGCGGCTCATTTCTTGGCTCCCAGCATGACCTTGATCCGGGGCTCGTCGTGCTTGGACACCTGGACCGGATCACCCATCTGCCGCTTGCGCTTAGCCGACTTCTTCTCCAGGATGTGGCTGGTGAAGGCGTGCCGGCCCCTGACCTTGCCGGTCGCGGTCAGCTTGAAGCGCTTCTTGGCCCCCGAGTGGGTCTTCATCTTCGGCATGACGATCCGAGAGTAAAGCAGAAGCATGAGCCACGGACCGTGAACGTCGCCGGGACCACCGTCAGGGTTCGAGGTCGCCGCTCCGATGGGGCAGCCGGCCTTGGGGTGGCGTCGCCTGATGGCCCGCGGATTGGGTCCTCACTCATCGCCGGCGTCCTGCATCCCCGCTCGCCGGGTCTCGAGCAGCCGCAGCGCCCGCCCGCTCCCGGCCGTGAGCGCCTCGATGTCTGCTTATTGTCCGGCCAGGCGGATGTGTGACACCGTCAGCGCGAAGCTCTATCCCGGGCTGCGAGTCTGATCGATACCGAGGTGCTGCCGTTCGTCCGCGCCGCCTGGGCTGACGCGGGGCCTTGGTCAGGCGGCGGCGTCGCTCGGTGCCGGCGACGGGGTCTCGGCCCCGTTCTGGCGGCCGTTGGCGTCGGCGTCGGTGGGGGCGACCTCCTCGACGGCGGGCGTCGCCGCCTCAGCAGCGGGAGCGGCCTCCTCGGGGGCGAGCGTCGGCTCCTCAGCCGTGGGAGCGGCCACCTCGGCGGCGGGCGTCGCCGCCTCAGCAGCGGGAGCGGCCTCCTCGGCGGCGGGAGCGGCCACCTCGGCGGGCGTCGCCGCCTCAGCCGCGGGAGCGGCCTCCTCGACGGCGGCGTCGCCCTCGGGCCGAGCCTTGCCGTCCTTCTCACCGGCCAGCACTGACTTGGAGGGGCCGAGCATCATCGTCATGTTGCGCCCGTCCTGAATCGGACGCTGCTCGACGACGGCGACCTCAGCCAGCTCACCGGCCAGCTTGTCCAGCAGCGCGGTGCCGCGCTCGGGGTGGGTGACCTCGCGCCCGCGGAACATGATCGTCACCTTGACCCGGTCCCGGCCGAGCAGGAAGCGCTTGACGTGACCCTTCTTGGTGTCGTAGTCGTGCTGGGCGATCTTCGGGCGGAACTTGATCTCCCGAATCGTGATCTGCTGCTGGTGCTTGCGCGCGGCCTTCAGCTTCTGGGCCTGCTCGTACTTGTACTTCGAGTAGTCGAGCACGCGGCACACCGGCGGGCGGGCCTCGGGAGCGACCTCGACGAGGTCCAGATCGCGTTCCTGCGCATAGACGAGCGCCTCGGACGTCTTGATGACTCCGATCTGCTTGCCGTCCTCGCCGACCAGCCGTACTTCCGGCACGCGAATGCGGTCGTTGATCCGAGTGAGGTCCCGCTCAGGCGGGCGCCGGTCAAATCTACGGGGGACCGGCACTAGCTTCGTGCAACGGCGGCTTGGTTCAAGCCGGGCCGGACCGTGTGGGATGAAGTCTGATCAACGTCGCTGAGTATAGCGGGGGATTCAGCCGCCAGCGCGGTTTCGGGTCTCGTTCATCACGCGCTGCGAGAACGCATCGACCGTGGCCGGGCCGGCATCCCCGCCGTGGCGCTCGCGCACGCTCACCTCGTCGCCCTGTGACTCGCGGTCACCGACGACCAACATGTACGGGAGCTTGCGCAGTTCGGCATCGCGGATCTTGCGGCCGACCGACTCGGTGCGATCATCCACCTCGGCGCGAACGCCGGCCGCCACCAGCCGGTTCTGCACGGTTGTCGCATAGTCGCGGTGGCGATCGGCGATCGGCAGCACGATCGCCTGGACCGGCGCCAGCCACACCGGCAGCTCTCCCCCGACGTGCTCGAGCAGGATCCCGATGAAGCGCTCGTAGGATCCCATCAGGGCCCGGTGAATCATCACCGGACGGTGCTCGACATTGTCGGCACCGATGTAGGTGAGGTCGAAGCGCTCCGGGAAGTTGTAATCCAGCTGGCACGTCCCGAGTTGCCAGGAGCGGCCGAGGGAGTCGGTCATGTGCATGTCGATCTTCGGCCCGTAGAAGGCGCCGTCGCCGACGTTGAGGTCGTACTCGAGGCCGAGGCTCTCCAGCGCGTTGATGAGCGCGGCCTCGCTGCGGTCCCAGAGCTCGTCGGAGCCGATCCGCTGCTCCGGACGCGTCGACAGCTCGAGCCGGACGTCGAGACCGAACACCTTGTAGGTGGCGAACGCAAACTCCATGACGCCGGCCACCTCGTCCTGGATCTGATCCTCGGTGCAGAAGATGTGCCCGTCGTCCTGAACGAAGTGACGTGTCCGCAGGAGCCCGTGCAGCGTCCCCGAGGGCTCGTTGCGGTGCAGCAGCCCGGGCTCGGAGTAGCGCACCGGGAGGTCCCGGTAGGAGTGCGGGCGCAGCAGGTACAGCTGACAATGCCCGGGGCAGTTCATCGGCTTGAGCGCCATCGGCATGTCGGCCGACTCGGTGACGAACATGTTCTCGCGGTACTTGTCCCAGTGGCCGGAGGTCTTCCACAGCGAGCTGTCGAACAGCAGCGGCGTCTTGACCTCGGTGTAGCCGCGCGACCTGCCCATCTCGCGACTGAGCGCGACGAGCTCGTTGAACACCTGCGTGCCGGCCGGGAACCAGAACGTGGACCCCGGGGCCGAATCGGACCAGGTGAACAGTCCGAGCTGCGGTCCCAGGCGGCGATGATCGTTGGCGCGGGCGCGCTCGAGCTGCTCCAGATGGGCCTGGAGCTCCTTGTCGGAGAAGAACGCCGTCCCATACACGCGCGTGAGCATCTGGCGCTTGGCATCGCCCCGCCAGTACGAGCCGGCCACCGACTGCAGCTTGAACGCCTTGATCCGCTTCGTGCTCGGCGCATGCGGGCCCCGGCACAGATCGGTGAACGGACCGTTGGTGTAGAGCGACACCGTGTCGAGCGGGCGGTTCGCATCGGCGTCCCGGATGAGGTCCTCGATCAGCTCTGCCTTGTAGGGCTGGTCCTCGTTGAGGAAGCGCTGCAACGCGTGCTTGGCCGGCACGTCCTCGCGCCGGAACGGCTCGTCGGCGTCGATGTGGGCCTGCATCGCCGCCTCGATCGCCGGGAAGTCGTCATCGTTGATCGTGACGCCGTCCGGGAAGTCGAAGTCGTAGTAGAAGCCGTTCTCGATCGCCGGCCCGATCGAGATCTTGACCCCCGGATACAGCTCGAGCATCGCGGCGGCGAGGACGTGGGCGGCGTCGTGGCGGACGAGCGCAAGCGCGTCCTCCCCACTGCGGTCCGTGAGGATCTCCAGCTTCAGCGCCGTGCCGTTGGGGCCCGGCAGGGGCCGGCCGAGATCGCGCAGCTCGCCGTCGACGCGGATGGCCAGCGCGGCGCGCGCCAGCCCCGCACCGATCGCAGCGGCGGCATCGGCGCCGGTGGCGCCTTCGGGCAGGGACAGGACCGTCCCGTCGGGCAGCTCGTAATCCATCTGCGAGCCGATGCTATGAGGTTCGCGTGACGCGGAACGTGAAGCGGGCGATCACCTGGGGCGCGATCACGATCTGCGGGCACGCCTCCACCGGCATGGGATCGCAGATGATGCGCTGGCTGTCGACGATCTCGCCGCGGAACCTGCCGCTGCACCACCGGCCGCCGAGGCGGGCCGGGTTCATCGTCACCCGTACCATCGTCCCGGCCACCGACTGCGGCAGCGTCGTGGTGCCGTCCCCCACGCAGCCGGCGCGCCGCGGACCGGCCACCGACAACGTGTTCACCCGGCTCCACCCGCCGCCGACACCGGTCGAACTCAGCGTGCGGAACGCGAAGCGGAACGTCGTCCGCGGGCCGCCGGTCCGGGGCGTGACGAGCACCTTGGTCGACGTCACGGGCCCGGGAAGGATCGCACCAGCGGCCGGAACGGCCGCCAGCGCCAGGATCCCCGCAACCAGGATGAGCACGCTTCGCCTCATCGCTGCGCCAGTCTACTCCGATCACCGCCGCCCGCCGACCGTTCGGGCGCCGGCCGCCGGCCCTCCACGCGGGCATGGGCGCGCGCTACATTTACGGACCCCGGACGATTAGCTCAGCTGGGAGAGCGCCGCCTCGACAAGGCGGAGGTCGCTGGTTCGAGCCCAGCATCGTCCATTTCAGGTTTTGCAGGGGATTCGCCGGTTGGGGTTGCTGGGTCCGTTTGCTTGGTGCGCACAAATTGCGCACACCGCAGTTGTTTGCGAGCGGATTTGATGGCGTCGGCAGCCGGTGTGCGCGGCTTGTCCTCGAGTTCTTCCAACACACCGGCGTAGTGCTTGGCGAGCGTCGCAACGCTGTGGCCGGCCTGGTCAGCGACTGCCGTGAGACTGCGGCCCTCCCACAGCAGCAGCGACACAAAGGAGCCGCGGAGCCGGTAGACGCGCAGGTCACCGGTCACCCCCGCCGCCTTCGCCGCGGGCTGGTAGACGCGCCGGCGCCAGTTCTGCCAGTCGTGGAGCTTCCAGTCGTCGCCGTCGTGAGTCGGGAAGATCAGGGCGCTGGCGGGAGGTCGTCCCGATGCGAGGCGCCATTCGGCGAGGTCCTGGGCGAGCGGGGCGAGCACCTTGACCGTCCGTGAGCGCTCTGTCTTCGATGCGTGGACGTGGAGGCTCCGGTCGCCGAGGTCGCGCCAGCGGGCAGAGGTCGCCTCCTCCGGTCTGAGGCCGGCGTACGCGAGCACGCTGACCATCGTGGCGTCGCGGTGGCGCAGCTGAGCGCGGATTCGCTCAACGGTTTCCGGCGGCAGCGGCTCGGGCCGACGGGTGGGCGGCTGGCGTGGCTTGTCGACGACGGAGACCGGGTTAGCCGGGATCAACCCGCGGACGACGGCGCGGCGAAGGATGCCCCGGAGCAGCATCAGCGCCTTTCTCTGCGTCTGGATGCCGACTCTTTGTGCGTCGAACTGCGCCCGCAGGTCCTCGACGAGCATCGGCGTCATCCCGCGGAGCTCGTAGTCACCGAGCGCCGGCAATAGATGGGTGCCCCAGACCTCGAGGTAGCGGCGCTGCGTCGAGGGCTTGAGGTTCGGGATCGCGTACCGCGGCCACCATTCCTCGCGCACGAACTCCGTCAGCGTCATCCGCGACTGGATCACCCCCGGCGCCAGCGCGCCAAGCTGCTGGCGGCGCCTGACGTCGGTCTCGAACGCGACCGCATCGCCGTGCTTGATGAAGGTGCGCTGCAGCTGGCGTCCTCCTTCCCGCCAGCGGACGACGTACCGGCTCCCGCGTTTCTGAATGCTCACGGTCCGATGATTCTCTCGCGGATCGCCTCCAGGTCGGCGACGCTTCCAGGTCG
>DATCFW010000224.1:0-4405 GCA_036509295.1 Solirubrobacteraceae bacterium
TCCCTTGACGAGCTGCTCGGCGACCGACACGATGCTCTCTGAGCCGCCGCTGGCGCGGCGGGTCTTGGTCGATGCCGCCTTGGCGCTCGTCCTGGTGTTCTTGGCACCGGCGGCGGCCGCTGTGGCGGTTCCCTTGGCGCCCGCGCGCGCCGACCGGGCGGTGTCGGCGGCCGCGGCGCGCGCCGTCTTGGCGGTGGCGGCAGCCGCAGCGCCGGTCGCCTTCGCGGCGCGGGCCGTCTTGGCGGCGCCGGTCTTGGCGGTGGCGCGGGTCTTGGTGGACCCGGACTTGGCCTGCGTCGCG
Source organism: Solirubrobacteraceae bacterium (assembly GCA_036509295.1). GTDB lineage: Bacteria > Actinomycetota > Thermoleophilia > Solirubrobacterales > Solirubrobacteraceae > Palsa-465. The sequence goes on from DATCFW010000224.1 coordinate 302, forward strand.
GTGCGACCGCGCGCCTTACGCGCGCTGGTGGCGGTCGCCTTGGCACCGCTGCCGGCGGCGGCCTGAGTGGCCCGAGCGCCGGTGCTCCGCGAGCGAGTGGTCGCGCGCTTCGCGGACGACCGGGGTGAAGATGATGAACTTGAGCTCGTCGAGGACGGCCGTTTGGCGGGGGGCATGCTGAGGCTCCTGCTCCTTAGTCACTGGGGTGCTTGCTCGCGAGCCTACCCAAACTGGCGCGAAAGTGCGCATGGCGGCGGCACAAGCGCGCTTTTAGGTGACCAGCATCTCGAGCAGTGCCTTCTGGACGTGGCGCCGGTTCTCCGCCTGATCCCAGATTCGCTGACGGTCACCGTAGAGCACCTCGGCGGTGATCTCATCACCCGGATGGGCGGGCAGGCAGTGCAGGGCGATCGCGTGTGGCGCGGCGCAATTCAGTAACTCGTCGTCGATCCGGTACGGCGAGAGCACGGTGCGGCGCACGTCGGCCGATGCCGGGTCATCGCTCATGCTGACCCACACATCGGTGTACACGGCATCGGCACCTTCCACCGCCACGTACGGATCATCGGTCAACACCACTCCGGGCAACGGTTCCAGCTGGTAACCGTCAGGCGCGCCGACGCGCAACTGCACCCCGGCGATCGCGCCGACCACCGCCAGTGAGCGGGCCACGTTGTTGCCGTCGCCCACGTAGGCGACGGTCAGACCGTCCAGGGAGCCGAACGTCTCGCGCAGCGTGAGCAGATCGGCCAGTGCCTGGCAGGGATGGTGACCCGCGGTGAGCATGTTGATGACCGGAACCGACGCGTGGTGCGCGAGCTCGGCGACCTGCTCGTCGGGCCCGGTCCGGATCCCGATCGCCGCGACATGGCGGGACAGGATGTACGCGGTGTCTCGAATCGACTCGCCACGGCTGATCTGCATCTCATCCGGTACAAGCACCATCGGGTGGCCGCCGAGCTCGGCGATCCCGGCTTCAAACGACGTGCGCGTGCGCGTTGACGGCGCCTGGAAGATGAGCGCGACCGAGCGGCGTCGCAGCGCATCGGAGCCCAGGGGCGCCTCCTTGAGCTCCGCGGCGCGGGCGAGCAGGCCGCTCAGCTCGTCGGCAGTGAGCTCGGCTCCGGTGAGGAAGTGGCGCGTCACGCGGCGCAGTGTACGTTGGGCCGCGTGCCCGTGCCGGTGCTCACCGGGACCTCGTCAGAGCCGGCGGAGCCGCGGACGTATGATGGTCACACCCCTTCCCGTGGAGGTTCGTATGGCTCGACTCGTTCGCATGGATCACACCGGGCACACCGTGCTGGCGCACTGGAACCCGGGCGACGCGGGCGCGGTGGACGCCGCCCGCGACGCGCTGCACGCCGAGCTCGGACGCGGCTATCTGGCGGTATCCAGCGAGCCCGACGGAACCGCCACCGCCGTGCGTGAGCTTCCGCTCGACGCCGACCTGGTCATCCTGAGGCGGCCGATCGCCGGCGGGTGATGCCGGCGCTGCCGATCGCCGGCGAGCTTCCCGAGCTGGCCGCCGTCCGCTGGCGGTCTCGCGCGGGGACAGCGTCGCTGCGGCGCGCCGACCGGCAGTGGACGCTGAGCACCGTCGCGCACGAGATCCCGTTCCTGGTGACGGCCGCCGGGCTGCCGGCGCTCGATCCGCTGCTGGCACCGGTGTCGGTGTTCGCGCTGGCGTTCGCGTGGGCGATCCCCGAGCTGTACGCCGCCCGCGGCGCCGGAGTGCTGCGAGCGGCGCGCGCTCCGCGGCGAGCGAGCGGCGCTACCGTCGGCGCGGCGCCCGAGGACCGCGCGCTCGGACTGCTCGGGGACCTCGTCGGTCACGACGCGCGCGAGCTGCTGGCGCGGACGGGGCACGTGGTGGCGCGCGGCGAGCTCGGGGTGTGGGTCCTGGGGCCGGCCGGGGCGCTGCTGGTACGGCCCGGTGGCCGGCGCGTGCAGTGCTGGTGCGTCCGGGTGCCCGACGCCGAGTTGCCGCGCAGCGACCGGATCGCGCACCTGCTGCTCGCCCTGCGCGCCGACGAGCCCGGCTTTGCCACCGTCGCCAATCTCACCTTCTCAGGGGCCTGCTGGCGATTGCGCCGGCGACTGGCCCCGGGCGGGCGGGCGGCTCTGGCCGCCGCGATCGTCGCCGCGCGGTAGACGCGCGGTAGACGCGCGGTAGACGCGCCTCAGTTGCGCGCGGCGCGCAGCCCGAAGCCGCGCACCATCAGCAGTGCCTTCTCCCCCAGCGTGCCCCGCGCCGGCAGCACGCCGAGCTGCATGGCGGCGTCGTACACGTCGAAGAACCCGCGCACCCGCAGCAGCCGGTCGTGCTGGAGCTCGCAGTAGAAGACGCAGTGCACTACGACGAACCGATTAGTCGCCGGCAGTCCCTCCAGCGGCGCTCGATGCGTGCCCAGCGCCTTGCACGGCGCGGCCACGAAGTGCTCGTTGGCCAACCGTTCCCCGGTCCGCTCCAGCCGCGCGTCGGGAAATCCCGCCCACAGCCGGCCGGCGTGGGCCGACAGCGCGTCGATCCCCTCCAGCGGCTGGTCGGTGAGCGGGTCCTCGTACTGCACGCCCGCCGCGCACACCTCGCCAAACGCCGCCGGATCCTTGCCCGACCACGCGTCCTGCCAGCCGTCGATCAGCTCGTCGAGGGTCATCGCGCAGCCCCCTCGACGTCGACGTCGAATGCCGGCATCCCGTCCGCGGGCGTCGACGCCTGCGCGTAGCGCCGCCGAGGGATCCGCCCGGCGCCCCGGGCCAGCCGTCCGGCCTGCACGCTCAGCTTCACCGCCGTGGCCATTGCCGCCGGATCGTGCGCGCGGGAGATCGCGCTCGCGCACAGGACGGCGTCGCAGCCCAGCTCCATCGCCAGCGCTGCGTCCGACGCGGTGCCGACGCCGGCATCGAGGATCACCGGCACCCCGGCGCGCTCAATGATGATCGAGAGGTTGTACGGGTTGCAGATCCCCATGCCGCTGCCGATCGGCGAGCCGAGCGGCATGACCGCGACACAGCCGACGTCCTCCAGGCGCCGCGCCAGCACCGGATCGTCGGTGGTGTAGGGGAGCACCGTGAAGCCGTCGTCGACCAGTTCCTCGGCGGCGGCGAGCAGCTCGACGGCGTCGGGCAGCAGCGTGCGGTCGTCGCCGATCACCTCCAGCTTGATCCAATGGGTGCCGAACGCCTCGCGCGCCAGTTGCGCCGTCGCCACCGCGTCGCGGGCGGTGAAGCAGCCGGCGGTGTTGGGCAGCACGTCGACGCCGGCCTCATCGAGCACGTCGAGGATCGAGCCCTGCGGGTGGGCGGGGTCCGGGAGCCGGCGCAGCGCCACCGTGCACAGCTCGGCCTCGGCGGCCCGGCAGGCCTGCGCCAGCAGCTCGTGGTTGGCGAACCCCCCGCTGCCGAGGATCAGCCGCGATCCCAGGTCCCGGTCGGCGATGCGCAGGGAATCGGTCACCGCCGTCATCCTCCCTGAATCGCGGCGACGACTTCCACCATGCAGCCATCGCGCAGCTCGGTCTCGGGCCACCGCGAGCGCGTCACCACCTCGCCGTCGAGCGCCACGGCCACGCCGCGGGCGCCGGGAGCGACATCGAGCATGCTCACCACGCTCGCGACAGTAGCGCCGGGATCGATTCGGCGAGGCTCGCCGTTGATCGTGACGTTCACGCCGGGCTCCCGGCCGGGGCGGCGTGGAACCGATCGGGCGCGCACGCCGCGGACAGTCCCGGATCGGCTGCCGGCTCGCCGAGCAGGGAACGAGCGATCAGCTCGGCGGTGATCGGCGCCAGCAGGATCCCGTTGCGACGATGCCCGACCGCCCAGTGCAGCCCGCGGATCTCGCTCGGACCGATGACCGGCAGGTTGTCCGGGGTGCCCGGACGCAGGCCGGCGGCGAACTCGTCGACGACGAGCTCGGAGATCCCCGGCACCAGCTCGCTGGCATCGCGCAGCAGCTCGAAGGCGGCGCCGGCGGTGACCGTGGTGTCGAACCCGCGCTCCTCGGAGGTGGCGCCGAGCACGTAGCGGCCGTCGCCGCGTGGAGCGATGTAGGAGGGGCCCATGCGAATCACGCGGCGCAGCAGACCGGGGCCGGCGGGGGCG
>DATCFW010000225.1:0-3513 GCA_036509295.1 Solirubrobacteraceae bacterium
CGCGGCGGTCCCGCGCACGTCGGAGACCTGGCCGAGCAATCGGGCCCGCACCGTGTCACGCGCCGCGTGAAAGGCCTGGCTGAGCTCGTCGAGCTCCTGGTTTCGAGCGATGGTCCGCGCCCGGCGCACCCGGGTGATCTGGGACGGCGAGGCGAACATCACCGCGGTAGTCGCCACCAGCCCGGCGGGCTCATGCCCGGCGGCGTGGAGCCGCCAGTAGTCCTGGACCGAGGCATCGGACAGGGTCGGGTCGTTCGTGCCGGTGGCGTTCGGGAGCCGGATCGCGGTCCCGGTGACGACGAAATCGATGGTCTCCTTGGCGAGGTCGCGATCGCGGCGGTGCACATGGACGCCGACGACCGCGTCGGCGCCGACGAGCAGGGCCTCCTCGCGCAGGCGATCCAGCGCCCGGCGCCGCGCCAGATTCCACGCGTCGGTCAGCGTGTCCAGCTCGCATACCACCTCGGTGTGGCGTTTGTACTGCCGGACCTGGGCCGGCGATGCCTCGCCGATCCGGTTGCCCCAGCGGTCCCCGGTGACGATGGTTCCGCCGCCTCGGTAGCCGGCGTAGATGATCCGGGCCGCCCCCGGATCGAGCGCCGGCAGATACTGCCATCCGGTTCGCACCACGCTGGCGCCCATCACCTGAGCCAGCGGCTGCGGCCCAAGCTGGCGCAGCAGCGCGAACTCGTTCACCGAGAGGCCGCTGGTGAACAGCGAGCCGTCTCCCCGGAGCGACTCCAATCGTGCCTGCGCGGCGCCGGGGATGCCGCCGCTCTCGATCCGCTCCAGCGACTCCCGGCTCTCGGAATCGTCACCCCCGGCGCGTCCGAGGAACCCCACTGCACATCCTCCTGACCGCAAGCTCTCCGCTCGCCCCCGGCAGCGGCGCGTCCACGTGGCGAAACATACAGCCCCGACCGGGGCGCAACCGGGAAGCCCGCATCCCGCAGCTACTCGTAGTCCCCGGATCGGGTCGGGTTTGCGACGCGGTGCCCGAGGTGGCTGCTCGCTTCGCGGGCCGGCAACGTCCCACTGCGCGCCACGATCGGGTCCGGAGGGACGTTCGCCTTCGTGCGGACGGCAAACATCCCGCGACTCGCCCGGCCGAGATTCGGTGGGATGTTGACCTTCCTGAGGAAGGCGGACGTCCCTCGCTGCCGACGATCGGGAGTGATTGGGACGTTGCATAGACCCATTGCACCCGAGATAGCGTCCACCACGTCGGCACGCAGGCACATCCTTAGTCGGGGCGCCCGGATTTGAACCGGGGACCTCCTGCTCCCAAAGCAGGCGCGCTACCAAGCTGCGCCACGCCCCGCGTGCCCCGAGTGTAATGAACGAGCGGCGGGGCCGGGTGACGTTCGTGTAGCCTCGAGCGCCCCGCATGGCTGAGATCCAGGCCCTCCGCGCGTTGCGCTATGACCTCGACCGCACCGGCGGCCTTCAGGACGTCGTGGCGCCGCCGTATGACGTGATCGACGAGGCGCAGCGGGCCGCGCTCGAGGCGCGCTCGCCATACAACGTGGTGCACATCGACTTGCCCCGCGGAGGCGACGACCGGTACGACCGCGCGGCCGCGCGACTGGGGGATTGGCGAGCGCAGGGCGCGGTGATCCTCGATGACCATCCCGCACTGTGGACGCTCTCCCAGGACTACACCGGTCCCGACGGCCGGCCCCGCACCCGCGAGGGGTTCTTCGCGCGGGTCCGGGTGCAGGAGTATGGGCCGGGGCGGATCCGTCCGCACGAGCGCACGCATCCGGGCCCCCGCCAGGATCGGCTGCGCCTGACCCGGGCGACCCGGGCCAACCTCTCCCCCATCTTCTCGCTGTACTCCGATGCGGGCGGCGGGGCGCGGGGTGCGCTGGCCGCGGCGGCGGCCGACACGCCGTGGGCGCAGACGACCGACGACGACGGGACCGTCAACCGCCTCGGCCGCATCGACGACCCCATCGCCATCGCCGCGGTCCAGGACGTGCTTGCTCAGACCGAACTGCTCATCGCCGACGGACACCATCGCTATGAGACGGCGCGGGTGTACGCCGAGGAGATCGGGGGCGACGGTCCGCATCGATACGTGCTGATGTGCCTCGTCGCCCTCGAGGACCCCGGCCTCACCGTGTTCCCCACCCACCGCCTCGTTCGCGGGCTGAGCTCCGCGCAGCAGGAGGCCCTGGCGGCGGCGCTGCGGCGCGACTTCGAGATCGTCGAGTGCAGCGACCCGGCGGAGCTCGCCCCGCCGTCGAGCGATGCCGTGCGCATCGGTTATATCGACTCACATCTGCGCCGGCCGTTCATGCTGACCCTGCGCGACCCGGCGATCGCCGATCGGGCGCTGCCGGATCACGCCGAGCCCTACCGCCGCCTGGACACCGCGGTGCTCGAGGCGCTCATCCTCAAGGGCGCGCTGGGGATGACCGACGACGCCATCGATCACCTCGACGGGCTCGGGTACGCCCGCGACTTCGCCCAGGCACTCGAACTCGTGAACGGCGCGGAGTACGACGCCGCGTTCTTCATGGCGCCGACCCCGATCGCACGCGTCCAGGACGTTGCCGGCGCGGGCGAGAGCATGCCCCCCAAGTCGACGTACTTCTTTCCGAAAGTCCCGACCGGGTTGCTGTTCAACCCCCTCGCCTGACCGGCGGGCGCGGATGTCCATCTCCCCGACTGCGCTCGCGGATCGGCTGAGCGGCGTCCTGCTCACCGCCGAGACCGCCAGCGGGCTCGACGTTCGCGGGCGAACGGATGCGGCGGTGCTCGTCGCCCTCTATGTCGACCGCGGTCGGCTGCACGCGGTGTTCACCAAGCGGCGGGATGACCTGCGCCGCCATCCCGGCGAGATCTCGTTCCCGGGGGGGCGCCGAGACGACACGGACGCCGACCTCGAGGCGACGGCGCTGCGAGAGGCCGAGGAGGAGATCGGCCTGCCGCCCGCGGCGGTGCGGGTGCTCGGAGCGCTGCAGCCGACCCCGACGATCGTCACCGGGTACGCGGTTTATCCGTTTGTCGGACTGATCGAGCCGGGGATGGCGTGGACGCTGAGCGCGCGCGAGGTCGCCGCCGTGCTCGAGGTCGCACTCGATGATGTGCTGGCCGGCTACGCGCGCCGGCGGCTGGTCCGCCGCGGGATCCCGATCCGCACCGACACCTACGTCGTCGGCGACGATCTCATCTGGGGCGCCACCGCCCGCATCCTGGCCGATCTGCTGCACCGCATCGGGCCCATGCTGAATGGCATGCGGGCGGCACCTCACCGGGCAAACTGATCGCGCGACAGCAGCGCCCGCTCCACGGCGGCGGCCGCCACCGGAACCCAGGCGGTGTGATCCCCGGGGTCGGCGTCGAGCAGCACGTACGGGATCAGCGATCGTTCGCAGGCGTGACGGACCCGCTGCGCTCCGGCGGCAAGCAGCGCCGGATCGACCGTGCCGGCCGCCTCGTAGACGATCCCGCGTACGGTGGTGTCGAGCATCCGCTCCAGCAGCATGTCCAGGCGGGTGCCGTGCA
>DATCFW010000226.1:0-2186 GCA_036509295.1 Solirubrobacteraceae bacterium
CATCCGGACGTGCTGTTTGCGGACGAGCCAACCGGCTCGCTCGACTCGCTCACCGGCGAGCTCGTGATGGGCTTGATGACTGGTGCGGCGCGCGAGGAAGGGACCACCGTCGTCCTCGTCACCCACGAACCCCGCGTCGCCGCCTACGCCGACCGCGAGGTCATCGTGCGCGACGGACGAGTGACCACCATCGCGACGGTGGCCGGATGATTCGCCTCGGCTTGCGCCTGACGCTCGGAAGTGGACGTGAAGCCGCGCTGCGCGTCCTCGTCACCGCCGCAGCAGTCGCCCTCGGCGTCGGCCTGCTTCTGGCCTCCCTGGCTGGAGTCAACGGGCTACACGCCCAGACCGACCGTGGTGCGTGGCTCGACACCTCGGCGCAGGCATCACGACCAACCTCGACATCCGGCCGGCTGTGGTGGATGTCGGGCCTCGACCAGTTCAGCAACCAGGCGATCGACCAGGTCGACGTTGCCGCCGCCGGGCCGGACGCTCCGGTCCCGCCGGGGATTTCCCACCTACCGGGACCGGGCGAGTACTTCGCCTCGCCCGCCCTCACGACCCTTCTTCGGTCCGAACCGGCGAACGGGCTTCGTGACCGATACCCGGGGCACCAAATCGGCACCATCGGCGCGGCGGCACTGCCGTCCCCGAACTCGCTGATCATCGTCATCGGTCACACCGCGCACCAGCTCTCGCAGGCACCTGGTGCGGTCGAGGTCGGAGCCATCCAACGCACGCCGGCCAGCTGCTACGCCTGCCAGAACAGCGTCGGGAGCGGACCCGTTCTGCAGTTCATCCTGGCCGGCGGAGCCGTCGCGCTCTTGCTGCCAGTGCTGATCCTGATCGCGACCGCGAGCCGGCTGTCGGCTGCGCGGCGCGAGGAGCGCTTCGCCGCGATGCGGCTCGTCGGCGCCACGCCGCGTCAGATTTCTGTGGTCTCCGCGGTGGAGGCGGTGGTCGCGGCGGTCGCGGGCGTTGCAGTCGGCTTCGCACTCTTTTTCGTCTTCCGACCGCTGCTCTACCACGTGCCGTTCACCGGGGCGCCCCTCGCTGAAGGCGACCTCTCGCTGCACTCGGTCGACATCGTGCTCGCCGTGATCGGCGTCCCGGTCGCCGCAGTCGTGTCCGCGCGCCTCGCGCTTCGCCGGGTCCAGATATCGCCGCTCGGCGTGCAGCGGCGGGCGTCGTCCCGCCCACCGCGGATCGTACGGATCATCCCGCTACTCGCCGGTATCGCCGTGCTCGCGTACTTCGATGCCGCTGGCAAGCCGGCCGCCGTCGGCGGCCAGCTTCTCGAGCTGCTCGCGGGCTTCGTGCTCCTGGTGGTGGGGCTGGTTCTCGCTAGACCGTGGTTCACGACCGCGGGCGCGCGGCTCATGGCCAACCGGGCCAGCCGTCCTTCTACCCTTATCGCCGGCCGTCGGCTCCTCGACAATCCCAAGGCGGCCTTCCGGTTCATCAGCGGGCTCGTGATCGCCCTCTTCGTTGCCAGCGCGGCGATCGGGGCGCTCAGCTCGATCGCCGCCGCCAGCAGCTCCGGGGGAGGAAGCGCCGGGAAAGACACCCTCGCCGAACCGTTCTGCAGCTTCTCGACGTCGAACTGTCCCGCTTCCGCCCAAGTTCCTTCCGTCCCACGCCAGGTGCTTGCCGAGCTCCGCACGACGCCCGCAGTGCGCAGTGTGACGCTGGTCCACCAGATCCCATCCCAAGCTCCGCTGAGGAACTCGTTCGGGGTCGTCGCGTGCGACCAGCTGGCGCGGACGCCTGCCATCGGCAAGTGCGCGCCGGGAGCGTCGGTGGCGAACATCGGCTACTTCCTTTCGAACCTCCTTGGGCACAACTCGCACGCGTCGTCGACGGTCTGGCCGTCCGCGAACCTGTCGGTGGCGAGCGCCGCGCGTCTTCCCGTTGATGCAGTCGTCGTCGCCACGGACGGGTCGTCCGGCTCGCTCGAACGGGCACGGACCACCCTCGAGCGGGCGTTTCCCTTCCAGGGAACACCGGTCGCAGTCGATGCCTTCGATCCGTCGACCGCGCGCCTGCTCACAATGATCCAGGACATGACCGACGTGGTCATCGTGGCGAGCCTCATCATCGCCGCCTGCAGTCTCGCCGTGAACATCGCCGCCGGTCTGGGCGAGCGGAAGCGCCCGTTCAGCTTGCTCAGGCTCACCGGTGTCCCC
>DATCFW010000227.1:0-6414 GCA_036509295.1 Solirubrobacteraceae bacterium
GCCTCGTTGACGAGGTTGGAGAGGTCGGCACCGGTGAAGCCCGGCGTCTGACCGGCGAGGACGTCGACGTTGATCTCCCGCGCGAGCGGCTTGCCGCGGGTGTGGACCTCAAGGATCTTCCGGCGCCCCACGCGGTCGGGCCGGTCAACGACGATCTGGCGATCGAAGCGACCCGGGCGCAGCAGCGCCGGATCGAGGATGTCCGGACGGTTGGTGGCGGCGATGAGGATCACGTTGTCCTTCATCTCAAAGCCATCCATCTCGACCAGCAGCTGGTTGAGGGTCTGCTCGCGCTCGTCGTGCCCGCCGCCCAGGCCGGCGCCGCGGTGGCGACCGACGGCGTCGATCTCATCCATGAAGATGATGCAGGGGGAGTTCTGCTTGGCCTGTTCGAACAGGTCACGCACGCGCGAGGCACCGACGCCGACGAACATCTCGACGAAGTCCGACCCGCTGATCGAGAAGAACGGCACGCCCGCCTCGCCGGCGACGGCTCGGGCGAGCAGCGTCTTGCCGGTGCCGGGAGGGCCGTACAGGAGCACGCCCTTGGGAATCCGCGCGCCGAGCGCCTGGAATTTCTTGGGGTTCTCCAGGAACTCCTTGATCTCGTGCAGCTCCTCGACGGCCTCGTCGACCCCGGCAACGTCCCGGAACGTGATCTTTGGACTGTCTACCGACATCCGCTTGGCCCGCGACTTGCCGAACGACATCACCTTGGAGCCGCCGCCCTGGACCTGGTTCATGAGGAAGATCCAGAAGCCGATGAAGATCACGAATGGCAGGATGTAGGTGAGCAGTGACAGCCAGCCGCTGGACGACTTGCTCTGGACGTTGAACCCCTGCTGGCCCACGTCCGTCTTGGCCTCGCCGATCAGGGTTGGCGCGTACGAGTCGGGATAGCCGACGGTGTACTTGACCGTCTGGCCGTTGACGACCGCGGTGACGTCGGCGCTGTTGGCCTTCTGATCGAGTGACAGGTCCTTGACCTGCTTGTTGTCGAGCTGGTACAGCAGGTTCCCGAACGTGTAGTTCGGACCATGACTGGAGCTGCCGATCAGCTTCTGCGCGAAAAACGCCAGGACAACGACGATCAGAATGGGAAACGCGGCGCTCTTGAAAAACCGGCTCATAAGGGAGTTCCCTGCTGTTGAGCAGCGGCTTCCGGGCACTCTCTCCTGCGCGGAATACCGTGGGCCAGCAAGCGTAGCACCTGGGTTTCCGGCAAAAGCAGGGTCAAGAATCCCTGCATAGCAGCGGTCAGAGCTTGAGCGCGGCGACGTACGGCAGGTTGCGGTAACGCTCGGCGTGATCGAGCCCGTAGCCGATCGCGAAGCGATCCGGGATCTCGAAACCGACATATCGCGTCTGGAGCTCCACCTTGCGCCGCTCGGGCTTGATCAGCAGCGCGCACACCTCCAGCGACGCCGGGTTGCGGCCGGCGAGGTTGCGCAGCAGGTACTGGAGGGTCAGCCCCGAGTCGACGATGTCCTCCACGATGAGCACGTCGCGGCCCTCGATCGCCGCGTCGAGGTCCTTGAGGATCCGGACGACGCCGGAAGACTTGGTGGCCGACCCGTACGACGCGACGGCCATGAAATCGACCTCCACCGGGATGTCGAGATGGCGCATGAGATCGGACAGGAAGAACACCGCCCCCTTGAGCACGCCGATCAGCAGCAGGTTTTTGCCCGCGTAGTCGCGCGACACCTCGACGCCCAGCTCGCGGACCCGCTGCGAGAGAGCGTCGGCCGGCACGAGGATCTCCCCGATCGCTGGGTCGTCGCTCACAGGGCCGTAGTTTAGGTAGGGGCTGCGCCCCTTGTTTTCCCGTCGCCGGAGCCGGGACGTCCCCGGCGCCCGCCCGTGGGCGTGCGCCCGAACCGCACCGTGCCGTCGCGGGCGGTCGCGCGCACCCCGCCGGGCAGGTCCAGGGCGGCGAATCCGCGCGGCGCCATCGCCGCCACGTCGTCGGCGCGGCGGGCGACGCCGGCGGCCGGCCCGCCGGCGGTCTCGTCGGCCAAGCGCTGGACGACGAGCCGGCGCAGCGCCGGTGGCAGTTCGCGCAGGCGGTCCAGGCCGATCTCGTGACCGCCGGCCAGGACCTGATCGACGAGCTCGTCGAGCACGAGGGCCTCCTGGCGCAGGATCTCGGCGACCGCCAGGACGTTGGCGACCGCGGCGGGATGCGCGGCCTCGAGCGCCGGCACCAGCCCGTGGCGGATCCGGCTGCGGGCGTACGCGTCAGATGCGTTGGACTCATCCTCGCGCCAGTCCAGTCCGCGCCCCCGGCAGTGCTCACCGGTCTTCGCGCGCGTGAACTGGAGCAGGGGTCGGATCACCCGGCCATCGCGCGCGCGCATGCCGAGCAGCGCCCGCCGGCTCGGCGATGACGCGAGCCGGTAGAGGATCGTCTCGACTTGGTCGGTGGCGGTGTGCCCGGCCGCCACGTCAGCGTCGCGAGCCTGCGCCAGCTCGGTGGCGGCGGCGTATCGCTCGGCGCGCGCCCACGCCTGGACGTTGCCGGTCGGCGGCGCGACCACCCGTCGGACGTGGAGCGCCACCCCCAGCTCGCCGCACGTCCGCCGGCAGTGCTCCTCGTCGGCGGCGGCGGCGTCGCGCAGCCCGTAGTTCACGTGCAGCGCCGTCACCGCCGGCGCCCCCGTGATCCGCACCACCACGTCGAGCAGGCAGGTGGAATCCCGGCCGCCGGAGTACATGACGACGATCGGTGTCGCCGCAGCGATCAGGCCGGTGGACCGGACCGCGGCTAGGAGATCGCTCACGGTTGCTCCCGTTGGCGGGCGACGAACACCTCGGTCGCGTCGGTGAAGCCCTTGAGGCGGACCTCGCCGATCCGCTCGAACTCGAGATGCGGCGCCGCCGCGACGGCGTCGACGACCGGTCGGGTGACGAGTACCTCGCCGCCGGCCGAGCGGGCCACGACGCGCGAGGCGATGTTGATGTCACGGCCGTAGTAGTCGCCGTCGCGATACAGGGCCACGCCGTGGTGAACGGCGATCCGCGGCAGCGGCCGCTCGGTCTGCATGGTCTGAAATCCCACCGCCCAGTCGGTGAGTGCCGCGGGATCGGCGCCGATGATCATCGCCTCGTCGCCGATCGTCTTGATCACCCGGGCATCGTCGGGCAGCGTCGCCTCGACGGCGTCGACGAACCGCTCGACCGCGTCGACCGCGGTGAGCTCGCCCTCCTCCTCGGTCATGCGGGTGTAGCCGGTGAGGTCGGCGAACGCGATCGTCACCCGCATCCGCCCGAGATCGACGGCGGTCCCATCGAGATCTGACTCCATGTGCCCGACGATGTCCTGCTCGACGAAGAACTGGAGGTAGCGCTGGTGGATCTGATCGAGCACCGGCCCGGCGAGCGGGAGCACCTGGCGGCTGATGGCCTCCATCTGCTCGGCCGTCTCCACCCCGGTCGAGCCCGAGCGCATCAACGGCTCGTGAACGTAGAGATGGAACAGCCGCACCTCAGCGTCAGCCACCCGGGCCATCGCCTGGCCGTACACCCGGACGAGCTGGAGCAGCGCCACCAGCGGGAAGCCGGTGTCGAGCACCGCGGCGACGTAGCGCAGCAGCTGCAGCTCGTCCTCGGACACCGTGCCGCTGCGCTGCGGCGTGATGCCCAGCCCGCTGATCAGGCGGCTCACCAGCGCGTCGTCGATCCCCGTCTCTCGCGCCGCCTCGCGGATCGAGTAGCGCCGCGGGTCGATCGGGAACAGCTCCTCCAGGAAACCGAAGGCCAGCTTGCCGTCCTCGGTGGCGCGCCGGATCTCCTTCAGCGAATGGCCGCGCGCACGCATCCTGGCCACGACCCGAGCCTGGCCGATCGCCGCCGGCGTCCAGCCGTCGCCGTACCGGGGGATGAGGCCCTGGCGGATCCAGCGACGCAGCGTGGCCGGGGTGACGCCGACCCGCTCGGCGGCCTGAGCGAGCGTCATGACGGCGATCCCGGACGCGGCCCGACCATCAGCGGCGAACGGCGAGGGCACATCCATACAAGGTGGCGACGGGGTCGTGGTGAGTGCCAGGCCCCGTCGCCCGCGGACATTACGGCCCGCTGCGTCAGCCGTAGGCGCTCGTCACGTTTCCGGCGGCACCTCGCGGTCAGGCACTGTGGCCCGGCCACGTTCCGGCCTGTTGCCTTGCGTTGATTGTGAGGTCTACTCGCCATGGCGCCGTCTGTCAATCGCCGGGGTCGGAAATCGACGTGGCCCAGTGTCCCGGATCGGCTCCGGCCCGTCTGTGACGGGTCCACGGGCGGACCCCTCAGAGCTCGAGGTGCGGGTAATCCGCCGCCACCATCTCCCGGTAGCGCGCGTACAGGGGCTTGGTGATGGGGATCAGCGCGAGCGCCGCCTTGACGTCTCCGCCGGTCTTGATCCGCCGCCGGGCGATCGCGATCGCGACGTTCTCCTTGCCCTGGAAGTACCGGTTGGCCGTCTCGGAGCTCATCGCCATCTTCACCTTGGGCTCCCAGTCGACGTCATCGGACCACTCCCAGGCGAGGTTCGGCTCGTCCGGCCCGCCGGCGCGGATGTTGACCACCAGATCGAGATCGGTGAACTCGAACCGTTGCGGGGTGTCGGCGTCACGGAGCTTGGGGCCCATCTCGGGGTCCTCGCTCATCAGCGTGAACGTCCGGTCGATGACGTCCCGGAACTCCTGTGGGGAAGTGAACTCGGCCACGGTGGCCGCAGTCTACGGGGCGGCCCGGCCAGGGCGAGCCGCGTAATCTGCGCCGCCATGCCGGCGACGATCCACCTGCATCCGACGACGACCCTGGCCGAGCGCGTCCTGCTGCCCGGTGACCCCGGCCGCGCGCTGCTGCTCGCCCAATCGCTGCTGGCCGAGCCGAAGATGTTCAACCACAATCGCGGGCTGTGGGGCTACACCGGGGATGCCGCCGACGGCCGCTCGCTCACCATCCAGAGCACCGGCATGGGCGGTCCGAGCGCCGCCATCGTGATCGCCGAGCTCGCCGATCTCGGCGCCACGACACTGCTCCGAGTCGGAACGTGCGGCGGCCTGCACGAGTCGCTGCCCCTCGGTGACCTGCTCGTCGTCACCGAGGCGCTGGCGGACGACGGCACGAGCCGAGCCCTCGGCGCCGGCGACCGAGTCGCCGCCGACCCGGCGCTGCTGGACCGGCTGACGCTCGCGGCGGGCCCCGACGGCCCGCGCGGACCGGTCGTCAGCACCGATCTGTTCTACGACGGACCCGACGGGGCCGAGCGCAGCTGGCGGGACGCGGGCGCGCTCGCGGTGGAGATGGAGACGGCGACGCTGTTCGCGCTGGCGGCGCGCCGGGGCCTGCGGGCCGGTTGCGCGCTGATCGTCTCCGACACCCTGCTGCCGACGCGGCGGCGGATCGACGCCGATGCGTTGCGCGACGCCGAGCATCGTCTCGGCGAGCTCGCGCTCGCCGCGCTGCGCGACTGACGAGGATCCGGGCTCAGGCCGCGGGCTTGCGGCGCGTCGGCCGGGGCTTGGCCGCGGCCGTCCGAGACTTGGCCGCGCCTGCCCGGGGCGTGGTGGCGGCCGTCCGGGGCGTGGTGGCGGCCGTGCGGGGCTTGGCGGCGGCCGTGCGGGTGCTCGCGCGTGGCGCCGGTCGCGCCTCGAGCCGTTCGAGCGTGGCCTCGATCGTGACCAGACGCTCCTCGAGCGCCCGGGTGCCGTCGGCGCGGCCGAGGCGCTCCTCGAGCCGATCGAGTCCGTCCTCGATGCCCTCCAGGCGCTGGGACACGCTGCGCACTCGGCGGGTCAGCCGCTCCAGATCGCTCGCCGAGGGCAGGTTGAGCGCCCCCATAGCGAGTTCCTGCGCGCGCATCGCCCGCTCGCGCGTCTCAAATGCGCGGGAGAGCGCGCCGGATACGACCGGATTCTCCAGCAGATCCTGCGCGAATCGGCCGATCGCCTCCTCGCCCTGGCGGGTCATCCGGCCCTTGAAACTCTCATCGGTCACTGGGCTTGGACTCTATCGCGGTTGGGTAGCTGATGACTCATGGCACCGCGGCCGACCGGGAAGCGCCACTCTAAACCTGAGGTTGAGATTGATATATCGTTGCTGGCCTGGTTCCTGGACGGCGTCGCCGGCGGGCACCGACCGGCGTCACGACTGCTTCAGCTGCGGAGCGCGCAAAAAGCGGCATTGCGCAAGGCCACGGTTCAAGATTGCAAACCTCCGGACGGGTCAGTAGCGTCCGTGGCGACGGACCTGGGTGCTGTTCGCGATCGCACTGGAGTGCACACCGGAATGATGGTCAGAGGAGAAGGGCGGCTGTGATCAACCGCCGGAAGCTGGTCGCCGTGCTCGTCCTGTTCGTCGGGATGATGGCGCTCGTCGCCCTGCCGACGGCGTCGGCCGATGAGACCTGCTCGGTCACGATCCCGGCGA
>DATCFW010000228.1:0-11097 GCA_036509295.1 Solirubrobacteraceae bacterium
TCAAGCGTGACGGCTCGCGGCCCGCGGACGGTGACGCCGTACTCGGCGGCGGTCTGCAGCGCGTCGCGGATGTGCAGGTAATGGGCGAACGTCTCGGCCCAGTCCTCCCAGGGGTGCATCGTCGCGTAGGCGCTGACGTAGCCGGCGGGCCAGTCGGCGGGCGGGTGGTTGGGGTCGGCGTAGTGGCGCTCCATCGCCTCGCCGTAGGCGGCGCGCTCGTCGCCGAACAGGTCGCGGCAGGCCGCCCACTCGGTGTCACCGGTGACCAGCAGCGGCTGGAGGTAGTGCCCGAGCTCGTGCCGGAGGTGCCCGAGCATCGTGCGGTATGGCTCGCCCAGCTGTGACCGCCGCTCCTCCCGCCGCACGTCATCTGACTCGGCCAGGTCGATGGTGATCAGGCCGTCGGCGTGTCCGGTGGTCACCGGTTGCGCCTGAGAGGACAGCAGGTCGAAGGACAGCTGTCCGGGTGTGACGCCCGGAAGTCCCAGATCGAGCAGCTGAAAGATCACGCGACGCTTGGCCGCCTCGGCCCGGGCGAACTCCGCGAGCCCGATCGCGTCGGCATCGTTGGGTCGCGTTCGCGTCAGTTCGCACGAGCGACACAGCGTGTCCGGAGTGTCGACCATCCAGTTGCAGCTGGCCACCGCCTGGTTGGCGCATTGGTTCAGGGCGGATGCCGCGGTGCCTTCCAGCGCGACCAGCTCGAGGCTCTCGGGCACGAACCCCTGGGGAGTCGCGCAGTTCAGGCACACCGTGTTCTCAAAGAACACGAGGTGGCCGCAGTGGCCGCAGGCAAAGGACAGCACCGCGCCGCACGATAGACCGCAGGAGCGTCCGTGCGGTGACGGGTTCGGCGGATGGCCACTACGCTCGGGCGCCATGAGCCGTTGCACCGTGCCGTCTCGGCTGACCTGGTCGTGTGCGCTGGTCGGGACCATCGGATCGCTCCTGGTCGCCTACGCCGCCCCGCGCGCCCTGGCCGACCCGGTGGTGAGATGGTGGTACGAGCCTTCGGCCCCGGCCGGTCGCCACGCGAGTCTCGCGCTGCTCTACGTCGGCATGGCGCTGCTGGTGAGCGCCTGGCTGGTGCTGGGGCGCGCGTTGCCGTCGCCGCGCGCGCTGATGGCCATCGCCGCGCTGTGGGCGCTCCCGCTGGCACTGGCGCCGCCGCTGTTCAGCCGGGACCTCTACAGCTACCTGGCGCAGGGGACGATCCTGCATCTCGGCCACAACCCGTACCACAGCGCGCCGGTGCTTCTATCCCGGCTCGGGCGCCAGCACGTGCTCGATGCCGTCTCGTCGTTCTGGCGCCACACCACGGCTCCATACGGACCGCTGTTCCTCGGCCTGATCAGCCTGGTGGTCGGAGTCACCGGCGCCCATCTCGTGGCCGGCGTCCTGCTCACCCGGCTGCTCGGGCTGGCCGGCCTGGCGCTGCTGGTGGCGGCGGTGCCGCGGCTGGCGCGAGCGCTGGGCACCGATCCCCGCCGGGCGCTGTGGCTGGTGGCGCTCAGCCCGCTGGTCACCCTCGAGTTGATCGCCGCCGGTCACAACGATGCGCTGATGGTCGGGGTCCTGGCCCTCGGGATCGCCTACGCGCTGGACGGACGCCCGCTGCTCGGGATCGCGATCTGCGCGCTGGCGGCGACGATCAAGGTGCCCGCCCTCGCCGGCGCGGTGTTCATCGCGGTGGCGTGGACCCGAGCCGAGTCCGGCGCGCGGCCGCGGCGGCGGCTGGCGCTGACCGCCGCGGCGATCGTGGCGGCCGTCCTCGGCGTGGTCACGCTGATCGCCGGGGTGGGCGTGAGCTGGATCTCGACATCGTTGTTCTCGACCCCGGCCAAGGTGCATCTGGCGATCACCCCGGGGACGGCGATCGGGTACACGCTGTCCTCCCTGCTGCGCGACGTCGGCATCCACACCTCCGCCCGTGGCCTGGAGGACGCCGTCGGTGCGGTGGTGTTCGGGGTGACGGCGATCGCCGGGCTCGCGCTCCTGTACCGCGTGCGGATCTCGACGCTGGTGGCGTCACTCGGCGGATTCCTGTTGATCGTGGCGGCCGGCGGCCCAGCGGCGTGGCCGTGGTACTTCATCTGGGGGCTGGCGCTCGTCGGCGCGATGCGCGGGCCGCAACGCTCGATCGCGCTCGCGGTGGCGTTGTCGGCGTCGGCGTTCGTGGTCAAGCCGGACGGGATCCTCGCGCTCCCGTTGCCGTCGGCGCCCGCGGTGGTCGTCGTGTACCTCGGCATCGCCGCCGCGGCGTGGTGGGCGTGGCGTCGCCGTGCCGGCGATGCCGGCGGGCGGCCGCCCGGCGGGGGTGCTCGCGCGCCCGGCGCCGCCCCCGTCCGCGAGAGCGCGCCGTCGGCACTGGCCGGGACCTGATGTCGACGTCGGTTCCCGTCCAGGAGGAGCCCCGCGGCGTCTCAGCGCGCGCACCGACCCGGGCGCCGGTCGCCGGCTGGGTGGCGGTGGGAGCGCCCGCGGCGCTGGCCGCGATCCTGTCGCTGCTCCAGATCACCGGCCGCAGCCTCGGATTCGACGAGGGGGCGACGGTGGCGATCGCGTCGCAGCACGGCTCGGCGCTGTGGTCCGCCATCGCCCACGACGGGGGCAACATGTCGGGCTACTACCTGCTCCTCCACGCCCTGATCGGGCTGTTCGGAAACGGGCTGCTCGTCCTGCGGCTGCCGTCAGCGATCGCCGCGGTGGCGACGGTTGCGCTGGTCGGGGTGATCGGCCGCCGGCTGTTCGATCCGCTGGTGGCGGCGGTGGCCGGGACGCTGGCCGCGGTCAGCCTGCCGCTCGTCTACTGGGCGCAGACGGCTCGCGGGTACGCCCCGATGGTGGCGTTCGTGTGCCTCGGCGTCGTGGCCTTCGTCGCCGTGAGCGATCCGCCGGCGGGCGAGGCCCCGGGGCGGCGGCCGTGGATCGTCTACGTGGTGGCGATGACGCTCGCCATGTACTGCTCGTTTGTTGCCGTGCTCGTCGTGCCGGCGCAATTAATCGTCCTGGCGCGCCGGCGGGCGGCGCTGCGCCGGGTCGGCGCGGCGCTGCTGGCGGTGGCGCTCTGCTGCCTGCCGATCCTCGTGCTTGCCGTGCGCCGCGGCTCGGGCCAGCTGTTCTGGGTGACCCGACCGACGCGGATGGTCGAGACGCAGGTGCTGCAGTCGCTTACCTCGGGTGGCCTGCAGCCGAGCTTCCGTCACACCGCCACCACCCACTTCGCCATGTGGGCGATCGTCGCGGCGGTGCTGGCCGTCCTGGTCGATGTCGTCCGCCGCCAACGGCGCGGGGAACCGGTGTGGCAGCTGGCGATGATCCTCAGCTGGGCCGTCGTCCCGGCGTCACTGACATTCCTGTACTCGTTGGTGTCCCAGCCGATCTTCGTGCCCCGCAACCTGATCATGAGCACGCCGGCGGTGGCGCTCGCGCTCGCGCCGGTCATCTCTGACCGCCGGGTGGGGCGGGTGGGCCGAGTGGTGGCGGCGGCGCTGCTGATGGCGATCCTCGTCATGCGGGCGATCCCGGTGGGTCACGCCTACGGGGTCTCGCCGGAGCCATGGCAGAGCGTCACCCGCCAGGTGCTGGCCCAGTCGCGGCCCGGCGACTGCATCGCGTTCTACCCGCAGGACGGGCGGATGGCGTTCCAGTACTACGTCGGGACCGGTGCGGCCGCCGAGCGGCGGGCGCCGCGATCGATCCTGCCGGTGCTGGCGTGGGGCGCGGTCAAGCCCTACGTGGAGCAGTACGCCACGCTGTCGCCGGCGGAGATCGGCGTGCGGGCGGCGGGGTGTCGCCGGATGTGGTTCGTCTCCAGTCATGAGGGCCAGGCCGACGGGCCGCCGGTCGCCCGGGCCCACCGGGCCCAGTGGCTGGGGCTGCGCGCCGCGCTGGAGCGCCGGTTCGGGTCGGCGCCGGTGGGCAGCGACGGGTACGCCTCAACGATCCACGTGCAGCTGCTGGGCGGGCGGGGGGCGGGCGGGGGGCGGGCGGGCTCCGATTTCGCCTCGCGCTGAGCGCGGACGCTCAGCTCCGACTCACGGCCGCAGGGTGAAGCCGACGAACGTCAGCAGGCTGAGCACGATGAGCAGGGTTCCGTTGGCCCAGACGAGCATCCGGAACCAGCGGCCACGGACGTAGTGAGCGACCGCCATCAGCGCCGGGAAGGCGGTGATCAGCATGCGCGGGAGCGGCGGGACGTTGGATGAGGTGAGCGCCAGGAAGCTGATGCCCGCCGTCCACAGGATCGCCTCCGGCGAGATCTGCCGGCGCGAGCGGTAGACGAGCACAAGCCAGATCACCAGCACGATTCCGCCGATCAGTCCGAGGACCAGGTTGAGGTTGATGGTCGGCTCGTTGAAGTGGGTGAACGAGACCTCGTTGGCGAGCTTGACCGCCATCTTCCACAGCGCCAGCGGGGTGGTCGTCTCGCTCCAGCCGTGGTGCTGGGCCAGGTAGGTCGCCAGTGGGTTCCCGGTCCAGGCCCAGAGGAAGGCCATGAAACCGGCCAGTCCCGTGACCGACAACAGCGGCGCGAGGAAGCTGCGGCGGGCGGCCCGCAGGCTCCAGCCGCGCCGGCGCAGCTCGAGCAGCGCCGAGAACAGGCAGACCGGCGCCAGCACCAGCCCGACCGGCTGCACCGCGGTGCCGATGCCGGCCAGGACGCCCGCCAGGACCCAGCGCCGGCGCTCCAGCGCGTACAGGCAGCCGGCGGCCAGCGGCAGCATCAGACCCTCGGAGTAGACCATCGCGAACACGACCGCGCCGGGGAAGACGACGAACAGGATCGCCGCCCGCCGGGCGGTCTCGCGTCCCCACCATCCATCGGCGAGCCGGTGGACGAGGATCGTGGCCACCAGGCCGCCGGCGGTGGAGATGAGTAACCCGGCGATGGTGGCCGACAGGATGAGGTCGTTGGGGAACACGAGCAGCAGGACATGCTCGACCGGCCAGATCGTCAGCGGGAACAGCGGGAAGAAGCCGAGCGTCGTCTGGGCGTAGGACACATGGGACGGATAGCCCTGGTTGGCCAGCTGGCGGTACCACAGGCCGTCCCAGTTGGCGATCTCGTTCTGGAAGGGGTGGTGGCCGAGGCTGGACTGCAGGAACGCCGCCAGCAGCAGCGCGATGTGCGCGGCGAGGTAGATGACGCAGATCCACAGCAACTCCTGCCGGGCCGCCACCCTCAGCCGGGTGCGCGCCCGCGCCTGCCGGCGCACGCGTACGCGCGCCTGGTCGCCCCGGCGCGTCGGCCGGCGCAGCCCCGGCTCGGTGATCGCGGGCTCGGCGATGTCGGCGTCAGCGGTCGCCGCGACCGACGAGCCCGAGAGTTCAAGCTCATCGAATGCGGGTATGGCTACGGGGTCGTCCCCGAACGGCTCGGCTGACTCAGCTGCAGTCTCCACGGCGGGCCAGTCTAGGTTGAGAGAGGTAAGAACGGCGTATGTCGCTAATGGTCTACCAATCACACGACGTCGAGTTTCACGCGGCGCGGGCGATGACGCTCGAGGTTCCGCAGCCCACCGAGCCCGCTACCCCGGTGATCCCCGACGCCCCCGTCACGCCCGTCGACCCGGATCCCGGCACCCCTGCGGATCCCGCGGAGCCGACCACCGTCCCGGCCCCCGAGGAGCCGGCGACGCCGGTCGTGCCCGATCCCGGCTGAGGGTGCGTCCTCACCCTGAGGGCACCGGCGCAAGCGAGACGGTGCCCTGCCAGCCGAACTGATCGGAGCAGACACTGACATCGCCCTGGCACGGGCTGGTGGTAAAGCCCCTCTGGGCCGACGCGCCGGGCCATTTGACATGGATCGGGGCGTACGGATCGGCCGGCAGCGCGCCGCCGACGAGGCCCAGCTGCCGCACCGCCGCCGCGGCGCCGGCGCCGGCGTCCCACAGCGATGGACCCAGCGGGAAGTCGGCGGGGCTGCAGGCCCCGGCGAAGCTGGGCACCATCGGCACGCCGACATTCATCCCCGCCGCCCCGAATGACAGCCGGCCGCCCGGGTCAGACCCACCGGGGTGAAACGTCATCCGGCAGTCGAAGGTCGTCGCCCGTCCGTTGCAGCCGGCGTCCTGCACCGTCCGGTTGAGATTCTCGGTTGCGTCCACGCTGGAGCCGGCGGCATCGAACGTCACGTTGGGCGCGAGATTCGCGCCCGGCGAGCCGCGGACGGCGGCCAGCAGCTCGTCCAGGTTGACGATGTACCGCACCGTCCAGGTCATCGGGCTGACCGAGTCGGTCTCCTGGTCGGTGAACGAGCCGGCGCCGGGGCAGACGCTGCCGGATGTCTGCGTGTAGGCGACTGTCTCGGCCCCCGATCCGCGGTAGACCACCTCGACCTGGAAGTCACGGCCGAGGTCGGCGCGGACCGCCTTGGGTGGCGCTGCGGGGCGCTCGGAGCCATGGACCTCGTGGTAGTACGTGAGCGAGGGCTCAGGGGTGGACGCCGACGCCCTCGTGGTGGCACCGCTCTGGGGCGTCACGGAGCTGACCGCGGCCCACGATGACGACACGGTGGACTGTCGAACCGACACGATCACCTGATGGCGGTGGGCCGCCGGCCGGGTGAACGTACGCTCGATCGCCGCCTGGCGGCGGCCGCCCACCAGCCGGGCGGCGAGCGCGGCCGGAGCGGCGGCGAGCCCGAGGACCAGGGACACCCCGGCCAGGAGCACCGGTGAGCGAGTTCTCATCCGCCGCCGAGAGTAGCCGGTGAGGATGTCGACAGCGCCGTCACGATCGCGTCCGCCACCAGCTCGGGCGCCCGGTGCGGCAGCAGGTGCCCGGCCCGCGCGCGGATGACCAGCCGCGCGCCCGGGATCTGGCGCGCGAGCTCGCGGGCGGCGCGGGGCGGCACGATCCGGTCGCGCTCACCGGCGAGGATCGTCGTCGGCGCGGTGATCGTCGCCAGACGGCGCTGCAGCTCGGGCAGGTCCCGGACGAGCGTGCGCTGCTCGCTGGCGTACGTCCGCCACGACGACGGCCGCAGCGCCGTCCGCCGGGCCACCCGTAGGTAGCCCTCGTCGATCCCGCTGCACTGCGCAATCCGGCGGCGGATCGGCGGCAGCGTCAACCCGATTCCGAGCGAGCCGACCGTGACGGCGCTCGCCAGCTCGCCGACGACGGGCGCCGCCAGCCAGCGATCGAGCGGGTACAGCGCCGCCAGGTTCGCCGCGGGGGCAACGAGCACGAGCGCGGCCACCCGCTCGGGCTGCGCGGCGGCCAGCCACGCCGCCACCGCCGCACCGAGGCTGTGGCCGACCACCACCGCGCGATCGATCCCGCGGGCGTCCAAGTCGGCCAGCGCCGCCCGGGCGTTACCCTCGAGACCGAGTGGCCGGGTGCCGGCCGTCCAGCCGGGCCGGGTGCTGGCGATGGTCTCCGCGCGGCCCAGACGGCGAACTACCGCGTCCCAGTCAGCCCCGCCGCCGGGCTGCCCGTGGAGGAGCAGCACGGTGGCCTCGCTCATCAGTCGGTGCATGGTACCCGTCAGGCCGTGGAGGGGCGGGCTGCCGGGCGCGCTGGGGTGCATACTTGTCTCGTGCCGTCAGCGCTCCGATCTGAGGCGCTCGCGCCGCTGCGCGCGAACCCCACCCGCGCCGCGATCATGCTCGACATCGATGGCACGCTGGCGCCGATCGTCGATCACGCGTCGGACGCGCACGTGCCCGAGTCCACGCGCCAGCTGCTGATCGCCGTCGCGCGCGTCTACGGGCTGGTGGCGTGCATCAGCGGCCGCCGGGCCTCCGAGGCCCGGGCGATGGTCTCGATTGGCTCGATCAACTACGTCGGCTCGCATGGGGTGGAGCTGCTGCGGTCCGGGTGGACGGAGGCGGTGATGGACGCGAATGTCGCCGACTGGGTCCGGCGGATTCACGACTTCGGACGCGAGAACGACACCGCCGACACCCGCAAGCGGCGAGTGCGGCTCGAGGACAAGGGGCCGATCGTCGCCTTCCACTGGCGCGGAGCGCCCGATGAGGACGCCGCCAAGGCCGCCGTCGATGCGATCGCGCAGCGCGCCCAGACGGCCGGTCTGCGCACCCACTGGGGCCGCAAGGTGCTCGAAGTGCGGCCACCGGTCACGATCGACAAGGGCGGCGGCGTCATGCGCCTGCTCAACGAGGTCGGGCCCGACATCGAGTCCGCGCTGTACGTCGGGGACGACACCACGGACCTCGACGCGTTTCGCACCCTCACGGCGCTGGTGCAGGAGGGGCGCCTGGCGCGGGCGGTGCGGGTCGGCGTGCAGTCCGAGGAGGGACCGTCGGAGATCACCGGCGAGGCCGACATCGTCGTCGACGGGCCCGAAGGCGTCCGCGAGCTGCTGACCATGCTCAGCGGCGAGTGACCGGTGCGGTTCGTCGATTTCCTGCGCACTACCGTCCTCATCAGCGCCGCTGCCGCCACCGCGCTCGGGGCGATCACGCTCGCCGGCGCCGTCGGCGCCAGCGATGACCTCGTCGTCCCGGTCGCCGCCGGGTGGTGGGTGGGCGCCGGCGTGATCGGGCTGTGGCTCGGTCGCCGCGCCGACACCTCTCCGCCGATCGCATCGCTGCTGGCCGGCGCTCGGACCCAGGCGTCCCTGCCCGAGCTCAATCCCTCGCGCACGGTGCTCAACCGCCTGTGGCCGCTGCTGCTGTCGACGCTCGGTGCCGGCGGGCTCGGGGTGCTCGTGCCCCAGGTGCCGGCGATCGCGGCGGGGTTCGCGGTCATCTGGGCGCTGGCGTGGCGGCGTCAGTCATCCGCGGTGACGGCGATCGAGGAGCGCGACGGCGCGCGGTTCTACATTGAGCGAACCTCGCCGCTGGCCGCGATCCAGCTGGTGCGCACGCCCGGCTTCCGGACCAACTTGCGCGAGCTCAACGGGTCCACGGTGTCACGGCCGGCCCGCCAGGCCTGAGCCGGGATGCGCGTTTCGGGCATGCCCTCCGCGCTCGCCGCCCCGGATCCGCCGTTGCCCTCGGTGTCCGAGATCGACGTGCTGATCGTGTCGGTCGGCGCCACCACCGGGTGGCGCGCCGCCGCCCGTGAGCTGGAGGGGGCCTTCGCCCGGGCGGGCGCTCGCGTGCTCACCGCCGACACCGGTCCGGTTCCCGAGGTCCGCACGTTCATGCTCACCGACTTGGTCCAGGCGCGGGCGGCGCGCACGGCCGCGGCGGCCGCGATCGCCGCGCACCGGCCGGGGGCCATCGTCTACTGCTCGATGACGGCGGCGCTGTTGTGGCCGCGCCCAGGCGCGATCTGGCTCGATGCCCTCGCGGCGGAGAACCGCCCGGGGCGTCACGGCGTCTGGCAGCGGGCGGTGGAGCGGCGCCGGCTGACGACGGCGTCGCTGCTGCTGACGATGGCGCCGACGTCACTCGGGCCGCGCGGCGCCGGCCGCGGGGCGGCGGACGTGGTGGTGGTGCCGGTGGCGGTGCAGCGCTCCGGCCCGCTCGCGGGGGTGCGCGACATCGACGCGCTCGCCTATGCCGCTGACCCGGTGAAGCGGCGGCTGGACTACATCCTCGAGGCGTGGCGGCGGGCGCGCCGGGGCGACGAGACGCTCGTGGTGGCGGGGATCGATCGGGCGGGTGGGTCCGAGTCGGTCCCCGGCGTCCGGTTCGTCGGCCGTCTCGCGCCGGCGGCATATCGGGCGCTCGTCCGCCGCGCGAGAGTGTTCGTGGCCGCCCCCCGGCGCGAGGATTTCGGGATCGCGCAGCTCGAGGCGCTGGCCGACGGCGCGATGCTCGTCACCACTCCGGCGCCGGGACCCTATGTGGCGTTGCGGCTGGCTCGTGAGCTCGATCCGCGGCTCGTGGCCGACGATCTGGCGCCGGCGCTGCGACTCGCGCTGGACGCTCCGCGGCCCGGGTACGCCGACCGTGCGGCCGAGCTGGTGGCGCCTTTTCACCGCGACGTCGTGACGCTGACGATCGGTGAACGCGTCCTGCCGATATTGCTGCCAGGATGGGGCGCATGACGATCCCGGCGTTCATCTCGAGCCCGGCGCAAAACGGCTTCAGCGTCGGCCCGTTCTTCTTTCACGCCTACGGGATCGCCTACGTGTTCGCGGTCGCCGCGGCGATCCTCATCGCCCGCCGCCGCTGGAGTCGCGTCGGCGGCGATCCCGAGCTCGCCTACGAGATCGCCATGTGGGCCTTCCCGGCGGGGCTCGTCGGCGGCCGCATCTACTTCGACATCACCACGCCGAGCCAGGTGCCCGATCACTGGTGGGGCGTGTTCGCGATCTGGGACGGCGGCCTCGGGATCTGGGGCGGAATCGCCGGCGGCGCGCTGGTCGGGCTGTGGGTCGCCCACCGGCGTCTGGGCCGCGACGATCTGCTGCGGCTGATGGAGGCGGTGGCTCCGGGCCTGCTGGTGGCTCAGGCGATCGGCCGGATCGGCAACTACTTCAACCAGGAGCTGTTCGGGGCGCCGTCCAACCTGCCGTGGGCGCTGAAGATCTCGGCTGCCCACCGTCCGCCGGGCTACGCGCGGTTCCCCACGTTTGAGCCGACCTTCCTCTACGAGCTGATCTGGAACCTGGCCCTGGCGGCGTTTCTGTGCTGGCTGGGGTCGCGGCGCCGGATCCGCGCCCCCGGGCTGTTCGCGCTCTACGTCGCCGGCTATTCCGGCTTCCGCATCTTCGAGGAGACCCAGCGGATCGACTACTCCAACTATGTCCTCGGGCTGCGGCTCAACTTCTTCATCGCGCTCATCCTGTGCCTGATCGGACTCGCCTGGTTCGCCGCCGTGCAGGCCGGCTGGCGCGGCTGGGGCACGTCGCCGGCCGAGCCGCTTCCCGAGCGCGAGCGAGCCTCGGGGCCAACCCGCGGGATCGGCTTCCCGCGGGCGGCGACGGCCCCGGCGGGTGCGCGCGGAACCCGGTCGGGGGCGCGCGCGGACGTCCGCAAGTCGCCGATCGCCCGGTCGCAGGCATCGCGGCCCGACGCGCAACGACGGCGAAACAAGCGGCACTGACCGGACCGGCCCGGGTCCGCGGTCTATTCGGCGCACCGGATTCCGGGTAGAAACCTGATGGTGCATCTTGTCCGATTGATTCGCCCACGGCGCAGCCGCAGCCGGGGCCGCCGGCGCGCTCAGGAGCTC
>DATCFW010000229.1:0-5079 GCA_036509295.1 Solirubrobacteraceae bacterium
CGCCGAGCGCCTCGAACAGGTCGGCGGTGGCGTTCTTGTGCAGGTAGACGACGAACGCGTAGAGGTCGGCCGCGAGGGCTGGGTCCGCGGGTGCGCTGGCGGCGGCAGTCGCGGTGGCGGCGGTGGCCGCGGAAGTGCTTACTTGCATGCACGCAAGTATTGCACACAAGTAATCGTAAGGGCGGCCACGTGGGCCCGAGGCGCCCGCAAAGCCCGACCGAGCCGCGCCGCCGGCTACGGCTACGGCTGGAGCTGCTGGTTCCCCGACGAGGCGCGCGGGCGCCCGATGTGGATCGAGGCGGACTTGATCCCGGACGGCTGGGTGAGCTGCGCATCGGTGCGTCCGTGCGCCGCGGTGGCGATCGTGTACTCGCCGGGCCGGAAGTCCACCGACACCTGGGTCGTGCCCTGGGGGTTGATCGGGGCGGTGCTGGCGATCTCCTGCGAGGCGCCGTTCTTGGAGATGGCCAGCGACTCGGCGTGGGTGGCCTGGTTGGTGACGACGAAGATGACGGGCCCGGCGCCGACCGAGGTGGGGGACACCGACACCCGCGCGTCGTTGACGTAGACGGCGAGGTTGACCGGGGACGGCGGCCTCGCCAGGGAGGCGGACTTACCGCCGGTGGATCCGCACGCCGACACGATCAGAGCACATACGGCCAGCTGTACGATCGTCCCGATCCGCATCATCGATCCGGCTCTCCTCTCCGGATCAGCCCGCTCGTCGTCACCGATCGATGCGGGATGTATCCGCTGAAACCCTACCCCGACCGGGGCTCTACTACGTGATTCTTTGTTCGGCGGCTACGCGGCGCCGGCGGTCAGCTCCTCGCGCTCGTGCTCGAGCCGCTGCAGCTCGTCCTGCAGCTCCATCCACGATTCGGACTCGACGCGCTCGTACTCCGCGCCCGTGAGCTCGCGCAGCCGATCGCTGTACGTGCTCCAGGCGTGACGAGTGTCCTCGTCGAGCTCGAGCAGCCGTTCCATATCGGGGGCGATAGCGGTCATGTGATGGCTCCTTCCTAGCGGGCACTGCCGATCCTACCCGGCTTCGCGGTCATCGAGTCACGCCGCGCTCGCGGCCTCGATCGGTCGGCACACCGATTTTCTGCGCGGGCCGCATGGATTCCTGCACGCCGTCCGGCGCTGGGCGTATCACCGTTGAGATGGAGCTGCGGGACGCCCCGATCGCCACCGCCGAGTTCTTGGTGATCGACACCGAGACCAACGGCCTGGGCGGAGACGATTGCGAGATGACCGAGGTGGGGGCGGTGCTGGTCGGCGGCGGCGAGTTGCACGACCGCTGGAGCTCGCTGTGCCGGTGCAGCGCTCCGCTGCGCCGCGGCGTCCAGCGGCTCACCGGCATCACCCAGGCGATGGTCGACGGTGCCCCGTCGCTCGAGGATGTTCTGCCGCCGATCGGCGAGCTGCTCACCGGACGCGTGATGGTCGCCCACAATGCCCCGTTCGATCGCCGGGTGTTGCGCCAGGGGTTCGCGCGCATCGGCCTCGAATGGCCCGATCCGCCGGTGCTCTGCACCGCCGCGATGGCGCGATCGATGCTGCCGCTGCAGCGCCGCCGCGGGCTCACCGTGCTCGCCGACGCGCTCGGCATCGAGGTGGAGATCGCCCATCGAGCACTCGCGGACGCCGAGACGTGCGCCCGCGTGCTGTGCTCGCTGTTCCCGCGTCTGTGCGCCAATGCCGCCACCGTCGGGGACGCCCTCGGTCTCGTGGCGCCGCGCCGCCGCCCCCGCCGGCGCCCGCCGGCGCCCGCCGGGGATCTGCGCTCCCTCGCCCCGGCCGTACACCGCGGGCTGACCGCTCGCCCACGAATCCCCGCGCCGGACTTCGCGCAGCTGCCGACCGACCCCGGCGTGTACCTGTTCCGCGATGACTCCAGCCGGGTCCTCTACGTCGGCAAGTCGGTCTCGATTCGCAGCCGGGCGCGCGCCCACTTCGCGCCCTCGACGCCCCCGGCGGCGTGGACGGCCCACGCCTCCGTCGTGGACTACCGGACCACCGGCTCGGAGCTGGGCGCGCTCGTGCTCGAGAACCGGCTGATCAAGCAGCTCAAGCCGCCGGGCAATCAGCGACTGACGCGCCCGGACGACCGGCTGGTCTACATCCGTTGCCGCCTCGACATCCCGTTCCCGATCCTCGAGGTGTCGGGCGACCCGGCCGCGGGTCATGCGGTCACGATCGGGCCGGTGCGCGGCCGGCGGCTGGCGTCGGAGCTGGTCGAGCAGCTGGATTCGCTGTTCGGCCTGCGCCACTGCGGCCGGCGGCTGCCGCGGCGCGACCATCCGTCGGCGTACGGGCAGATGGGCCGGTGCCTGTCGCCGTGCCTCGGCGATCTGGACCCGAACCTGTACCGCCGCCGGCTCGACGAGGTCCTCGCGCTGTTCGTGGACACGCAGCACGACCAGCCGCTCCTGCGCCACGTGTACCGCCAGATGCGCGCCGCTGCGTCCCAGCAGCAGTTCGAGCGGGCCGCGTCGCTGCGGCGTCGCGCCGCTCGTCTGCGCACGATCCTCGATCGGCTGGACGGCGTGTTGGAGGCCACCCACGCTCGGCCGCGGCTCATCCTGGCACCGCATCCCAGCGCCGGGCCACCGGAGGCGTTCTGGCTGGTCGGCGGGCGCCTGGTCGATGTCGGGCGGTGCGACGGCGGAGCTCCCGAGGTGGCGCAGCGCACCGAGGCGGCGCTGCGCCGCGAGTGGCGGGTCGGCGAGCTCGGCGCCCACGTGCCGCCCGACGAGGTCGACGAGGTGCGGATCATCGGTACGTGGCTGGCGTCGCATCCCGACACGCCCCAGCTCGTGTTGCGCCCGATGCCCGCTCCGGAGAGGCTCGGCGAGCTGTGGGAGCGCGCCGGGTCAGGCGGCGAACGGCAGCTCGACGACGACCGCGCCGATCTCGTCGTCGCCGACCGTCACGGCTGAGCCGGGAGGCGCCTCTCGCCGTACCAGCGCCAGCGCGATCGCCCCCAGCGACGGCGACTGCGCGACGCTGCCCACCCGTCCGACCGAGCGATCGCCGAGCATGATCTCGGCCCCGGTGTGCGCCGGCATCGCGAGCCGCAGGCCTCGCAGCGACCGGTTGGGCTTCCCGCGGTAGAACAGCCGCGCGACCGTCTCCTGGCCGACGTAGCACCCCTTGGTGAACGAGACCGCCCGATGGTTGAGATCGGCCTCCTGGGGGATGACGCTGTCGTCGAGGTCGATTCCGAACCGTGGGCGGCCGCGCTCGACCCGCACGCAGTCAGCGACTGCTTCGGATACCGGCTCCGCGCCCCGGGCCGCCAGCGCGGCGGCGAGCGCGTTCGTGTCGTCGGCGTCGCACAGGAGGTCGACCCCGAGATCGGTGCGCACGGCTCGCACCCTGACCCCGCCGATCTCGCCCGCGGTGTGCGAGTCCTCGGTGGCGCCGAGCGGCTCCACCCCGGTCACCGTCGCGGCGCCGGGTCCGAGCAGCGACAACAGCCCCTGCTGCACGGTGCGCTTGTGCAGCTGGACGTCGTAGCCGATGCTGAATCGGCGGATCATGTTGAACAGCTCCTGGAGGGCGACCCGCTCGGTGTCCAGCAGCAGCTCCTCGCCCGTATCCAGGATCCGGATATCGCCGAGCATCTTGCCCTTGGGTGTGAGGAACGCGGTGTAGCACCCGGTGCCGGGGCGCAACGCCTCCACGTCGTTGGAGACCTGTCCCTGGAGGAAGGGCTTGGCCTCCGATCCGGTGAGCGCCAGCTTGCCCCGCGCCGAACGGTCCACGATCGCGCACGCCCCGGTCACCGCGAGGTACTCGGAGTCGAAGACCGTGGAGGACGTCACTTCACAAAGGATAGGGACATCGTCGACGGAGTCGGCGCGAGTTCCCGTCGCGTAACCTGCACGCCTGACCGAAACCTGGATCGTCTAGTTGCCAAAATTGAAATTTAGGCGTACCATAATTCGTCGATGAGCGCCACCGCCGAGACGACCCCCCTTCGATCGTCGGCGGTGGAGGACTACAGCAAGGCGATCTACGGCCTGCAGGAGCGTGACGGTCAGCCGGTGAGCACCACCGCACTGGCGGAGCGGCTCGGCGTCACCGCGGCGTCGGCGTCGGGCATGGTCAAGCGTCTGTGTGAGCTCGGCCTCGTCACCCATCGCCGGTACCACGGCGTGCTGCTCACCGACGCGGGGCGGCGGGTCGCACTCGAGGTGATTCGCCACCACCGGCTGCTCGAGCTCTACCTGGTCGAGAGCCTCGGCGTTCCGTGGGATCGCGTGCACCAGGAGGCGGAGGTTCTCGAGCACGTGCTGTCCGAGCAGCTCGAAGAGCTGATCGCCGCCAAGCTCGGTGACCCCACCCACGATCCCCACGGGGACCCGATCCCATCGCGTGAGCTGACGATCGAGGAGGTCCCCACCGAGAGCCTGGAATCACTGGAGCCCGGCGTTCGGGGCACGTTCGCCCGCGTGTCGGATTCGGACCCCGACATGCTCCGCTACCTGTCAGACCGCGGCATCGCACCCGGCGACACCCTCGAGGTGGTTGAGCGCCAGCCGTTCGGCGGCCCGCTGTTCGTCCGGTTCGGCGCACAGATCCACCCGCTGGGCGGCGAGCTGGCGCGCGCGATCAGAGTGCAGGTGAACCGGTGAGCCCGGAGACGGCACTGGAGGCCGCGGTCCCGGACGGCCACCCCGGCGCGGTCCCCGAGCCCCTCACCCCGCTGGAGCGCCAGCTCGAGCGGGGGCGATTGCGGATGACCTTGTCGATGCTCGGTCCAGCGTTCGTAGCGGCGGTGGCCTACGTCGATCCGGGCAACTTCGCCACCAACCTCCAGGGCGGGGCCCAGTTCGGCTACGAGCTCCTCTGGGTCGTCCTGGTGGCCAACCTGATGGCGATGCTCGTCCAGTACCTGTCGGCCAAGCTGGGGATCGCCACCGATCGCAACCTGCCCGAGCTGTGCCGGGAGCGCATGCCGCGCTGGGCCAGCTGGGGCCTGTGGATCCAGGCCGAGATCATGGCGATGGCCACCGACGTGGCCGAGTTCCTCGGTGCTGCGATCGGACTCAACCTGCTGTTCGGCGT
>DATCFW010000230.1:0-6242 GCA_036509295.1 Solirubrobacteraceae bacterium
ACCGTCGCGCGGCTCATCAGCTGACCGGTCTGCTGGCGATCGAAGAAGGAGAGCTCGAGTCGCTGCAAGTGCCCGTACAGCGCCTCGCGCAGGTCGACCTCGACGTCCAGCGACACCCGCCCGGCCACGATCCGTCGCAGCACGCTGAACCCGAGTCGGGCCAGCCCGGCGGCGGCGATGGCCAGCGCCAGCACGATGAGCCTGTGATGGTCGTGGGCGCGGGCGGCCGCCGTCCTCGTCGCCGACGATGCGCTGACGGCGTTGATCGCCAGTCCGACGAGGTACGGGATGAGGACGGTCCCGATCAGCGCCCCGAACGCGAGCACGAACGACCAGATTGCCGCCCGGCGGTAGGGGCGCAGAAACGTGAGCAGGCGCCAGAACGTAGACATACTTCACAAAGGATAGTAGGGGCCGGCGGGGGACGGTCAGCGGCCGGACAGGCGCGCGCGGACGTAGGCGTCGAGCATCGCCTGCCCCTCGGCGAGCACGACCGCATCTCCCCTGGGGGCGGCCCGGAACGCCTCGCGCAGCAGCCCGTCACCCGCGATTACGACCATCCGCGCGGCGGTGGCCCGGTCCGGCGCGGCGGCGGCGGGCCAGTGGACGGCCAGGATCCGCTCGACGGCGGCGGCGATCGCGTGCCGGGTCGGCCGGGTGACATCGCGGACCCGCTCGGAGCGCAGGCCGCCGTACCACAGCGCGAGGAACCCGGGCCGGGCGCGAAAGCCCGCGGCGAGCGCGTCGAGCACCGCGCCGGCGGGGTCGGCGATCGGGGTGCGCTGGTCGGCCTCGGCGGCGGCGTCGACGAGGTCGGCGAAGGTGTTCCAGTAGTGCACCGCCAGGGCCTCGACGATCGCTGCCTTGTCCGGGAAGTAGTGGTAGACCGATCCGATGGGGACGCCGGCGACCGCGGCGATCCGGGTTGTCGTGAAGGCGCCGGCGCCTTCCCGGGCCAAGACGTCGTCGGCGGCATCGAGCATCCGGCGCAGCCGCTCCCGGCTGCGGGCCTGAGTGGGCACGTGACGGAGGCGCTGACTGAGTTCGGAGGGCGAAGCGGTCACCTTGAAGTTGAAAGCGAGCTTGACTTCATGTTAGCGTCCGGTCGATGCTGGAACGTGAGCGGGAACGGGTCGCCGTGACGGCGCGCCGGCTGGCCGACGAGGGGCTCGTGCTCGGCACCGCCGGCAACGTCTCGCACCGTGCCGGCGAGCATGTCGCGATCACCCCGACCGGCGCGATCCTGGCCGAGGTGCAGGCCGACCAGGTCGTCGTGGTCAACGCTGAGGGCGCAGTGATCGCCGGAGATCTGGCCCCGACGTCAGAGCTCGAGCTACATCTCGGCATCTATCGCCGCTATGGGGTGGGCGGGGTCGTCCACGCTCACAGCCCGGTCAGCACCGCGCTGGCCTGCGTGCTGGATGAGCTGCCGCTCATCCACTACCAGATGCTCGCCCTCGGCGGCCCGATCCGCGTCGCTCGGTACGCGACGTTCGGCACCGCGAAGCTCGCCGAGCTGACCCTGGATGCGCTGGAAGGCCGCGCCGCCGCGCTGATGGCCAATCACGGGATGATCGCCCACGGGGCTGACGTCGAGGCGGCCCTGGAGAACGCCCGGCTGCTCGAATGGGCGAGCGAGCTGTACTGGCGCGCCGCCGCGGTGGGCCGCCCGCGGACCCTCGACGGCGATCAGGCCCAGGCGTTTCTCGACGCGGTCGCCGCCCGGAGCTACGGCGAGCTGCGCCGGCCGGACCGATGACCGCCGAGATGCGCGCGATCGCGCTTGGCGTCCACGTCGTCGACGTGCTCGTGCGCCCCGTGCAGGCGATCCCCGAGGGCCAGGGCGCCCAGCTCGTCGATGAGATCCGCATCACCGCCGCCGGCCCGGCGGGCGGTACCGCGCTGACGCTGGCCAAGCTCGGCGCCGACGTGCGCAGCGCGGGGGCGATCGGCACCGATGCCCTCGGTGACATGCTGCTCGGGCTGCTCTCACGCGCGGGGGTCGACATATCCCTGCTGGTCCGGCGCGCGGGGATTCAGACATCGGCCAGCGTGCTGCCGATCCGGCCCGACGGCTCCCGCCCGGCCTTTCACGTGATCGGCGCCAACGCCACCTACACCGCCGCCGACGCCCCGTGGGACGCGATCGCCGCCGCCACCCACCTGCATCTCGGCGCGCCCGAGTTCATGGGCGGTGAGCAGGCGGCCGAGATCCTGACGTTCGCCCGCGAGCACGGGGTCACCACCTCGGCCGACATCCTCGCCCCCGGCGACCAGGCGGCGGCGATCCACGACTGGATCGCGCCGGCGCTCGCGCACCTCGATTACCTCCTGCCCAACGAGGAGCAGGTGCTCGGCCTCACCGGCGCCACGGATCTGATCGCCGGCTGCGAGTCCCTGCTGGCGCGCGGCGTCGGCTGCGTCGCCGCCACCGCCGGCGCCGACGGGGCGGTGGTCGTCGACGGGGACGGCGTCACCGCCGTGCCGGCGTTCGCGGTCGACGTCGTTGACACGACCGGCTGCGGCGACGCCTTCTCGGCCGGGTTCCTGCGCGGGCTCGCGCTCGGGCGCGACCGGCGGCCAGCGGCCACCTTGGGGTGCGCCTGCGCCGCGCTCGTCGCCACCGGCCTCGGCACCGACCATGGCGACTTTCACCTCGCGGACGCGGACGCGTTCGCCGCCACCACCGAGACCCTGCCCCCGACGCGGAGATCCGCCCCGACATGAGCATGCCCGCAGATGGTGATCAGACCCCCATCACCCGCCGGCGGTTCGTCGCCGGATCGCTGGTCACCGGCGCGGCGGCGGCCGTCCCGGCGGCCGCCGAAGCCAGGGGGACGCGCAAGCGCAAGCCCACCAAGCACGAGCACAAGCCGGTGACGCCGGAGTCGGCCACGCATGAGGCCGACGTGGTCGTCGTCGGCGCCGGGATGTCGGGGATGGCCGCGGCGCGGCAGGTGGCCGCCGCCGGCCGGTCGGTGATCGTGCTCGAGGCGCGCGGGCGGGTGGGCGGCCGCTGCTACAGCCGGCCGATCGGCACCGGCGCGAGCGACGTGGCCAACATGGGGGCGACGTTCGTGGGGC
Organism: Solirubrobacteraceae bacterium; assembly: GCA_036509295.1. Taxonomy (GTDB): domain Bacteria; phylum Actinomycetota; class Thermoleophilia; order Solirubrobacterales; family Solirubrobacteraceae; genus Palsa-465. The sequence continues at coordinate 3,085 of DATCFW010000230.1, forward strand.
CGACCCAGACTCAGGTCCTCGGCCTCATGTCCGAGCTGGGGATCTCGAAGTTCGACGTGTACTCCACCGGCAATCTTCTGTGGTACGAGTCCGGCAAGCTCACGCCCTACACGGGCACGATTCCACCGGCCAACGATCCCACCGCCGTGATCGAGCTTGGCGAGGTGACGCTACCGGCGATCGACCAGATGGCGAGCACGGTCCCCCTCGATGCCCCCTGGACGGCGCCCGACGCGCTGCCGTGGGATTCGATCACCGCCGACACCTGGGCCAGCCAGAACATCAACTCCAGCGACGGCTAGAAGCTCTACTCGCTCGCCGTCGACGCTGTGCTGTCGGTGCTGCCGCGCGACGTCTCGTTCCTGTACTTCCTGTTCTACGTGCATGCCGCCGGCGGCATCAACAACCTGGTGGCCAACGCCGGGCAGGGAGGCGGCCCAGGACTTCCGGGTGACCGGTGGCACGCAGGGGATCGTCGTCACGATGGCCGATCGGCTCGGCCGCAAGCGGGTTCTGCTCAACCAGCCGGTGCGCCGGGTCTCCCAGGGGGCCAAGAGCGTCTACGCATATGCCGACAAGGCGACGGTCAAGGCGCAGCAGGCGATCCTCGCGCTGCCGCCCCACCTCGCCGGGCGCATCGTCTACGAGCCGGGCCTGCCGGCCGTCCGCGATCAGCTCACCCAGCGGATGCCGATCGGATCGCTGATCAAGACGATCGCCGTCTATGACACCCCCTTCTGGCGCGGCCAGGGCCTCAACGGGCAGGTGACCTCGGACACCGGGCCGGTGACGGTGATGTGCGATGCGTCGCCGGCGAGCGGCACCCCGGGCGTGCTGCTCGGCTTCATCGACGGTGACGACGCTCGCGCGCTGTCAGACCAGTCCGACGGGTCGCGCGCGACCGCGGCGTTGAAGTCCTACGCGACCTACTTCGGCCCCCAGGCCGCCAACCCGAAGGCGTACTTCGACCAGGTGTGGGACAAGGAGATCTACACCGGCGGTTGCCCGGTGGGGCTGATGGCGCCCGGCGTCATGCTCGAGTACGGCCAGGCGCTGCGGGCCCCCGTCGGTCGGATCCACTGGGCCGGCACCGAGACCGCCACGGTGTGGACCGGGTACATGGATGGCGCCATCCAGGCGGGCCGCCGCGCGGCCACCGAGGCGCTGGCCGAGCTGTGACCGCTCGGGGCTGACGCGCGCCGCGAACCATTAGGGTCTAGGGCCCCCACCAAGGAGGAGACAGGTCAGATGAGCAGTGTTCGGGAGGCGACGTTCGAGCTGTTGCGCGCGCACGGGATGACGACCATCTTCGGCAACCCCGGCTCGACCGAGCTGCCGATGCTCGCCGACTTCCCGGATGACTTCACCTACGTCCTCGGCCTCCAGGAGCTCGTCGTCGTCGGGATGGCTGACGGGTTCGCCCAGGCCACCGGCCGCCCGACCCACGTCAACCTCCACACCGCGCCCGGCGTCGGCAACGCCGTCGGCGGGATCTTCAACGCCCAGGCGAACAAGTCGCCGCTCGTCATCACCGCCGGTCAGCAGGTCCGGCCGCAGATGGAGATGGAGGCGCTGCTCACCAACCGCGACGCCGTGGTCGGGCCGCAGCCCTACGTCAAGTGGAGCCACGAGCCCGCCCGGGCGCAGGACGTGCCGGCGGCCATCGCGCGCGCCATCCACTATGCGTCGCTGGCTCCGCGCGGGCCCGCCTTCGTATCGATTCCCATGGATGACTGGAAGCAGGAGGCCGAGCCCGAGCGGACGGCCGCCGTCATCGCCCGGCGCGTGAGCGGTCGGACCGCGCCCGGCGAGGCCGCGCTGGCGGACGTGGGCGAGCGGCTGGCCGCGGCACGCGCGCCAGCGCTGGTGATCGGTCCCGACGTCGACGCCGCCGGCGGGTGGGACGCAGCGGTGGCGCTGGCCGAGAAGCAGCGTCTCACCGTGTGGGCGGCGCCGACCACCGGCGGGTCTCGGATCGGCTTCCCGGAGCGCCATCCCCAGTTCGCCGGCATCCTGCCGCCGGCCATCGGACCGGTCTCCGAGACGCTCAAGGCGCACGATCTCGTGCTGGTCGTCGGCTCGTCGGTGTTCCCGTACTACCCGTACCTCCCCGGGCCGTTGCTGGCCGAGGGGACGTCTCTGGTGGCCCTCACCTCGGACCCGGCGGAGGCGGCCCGAGCGCCGATGGGGGACGCGATCGTCGGTGACGTCGCCCTGGGGCTGGCGCGGCTGGTAGAGCTCGTGCCGGTGGCCGAGGACCGGTCCCTTCCCGAACCCCGCCCCGAGCCCGTCGAGCCACCGGCCGCCGATCCGCCGGACCGGCTGAGCGGATCGCAGGCCATGGCGGCGCTCGCCGACGTGTGGCCGAGCGACGCCGTCGCCGTCGTCGAGACGCCGTCCTGCCTGTCATCGCTGCGCAACCGGCTGCGGCTCTCGCGGCCCGGCAGCTACTACTTCAGCGCCAGCGGCGGGCTCGGGTTCGGGATCGCCGCCGCCGTCGGGGTGCAGATGGCGCAGCCCGAGCGGCCGGTGGTGTGCGTCCTGGGCGAGGGCTCGGCCCAGTACGGGATCACCGCCCTGTGGTCTGCCCTCGCGTACCACGTTCCGGTCACCTTTCTCGTCCTGCGCAACGACGAGTACGCGATCCTCAAGTGGTTCGGCATGCTGGAGCAGACCGCCGGTGTGCCCGGCCTGGACCTGCCCGGCCTCGATGTCGCCGCCGTCGCCCGCGGCTACGGGCTGCCGGCGCACGAGGTGACCGGCCGCGAGGAGCTGACCGACGCCCTGCGCGGCGCGATCGCCGCCGACGACGGCCCGCGCCTGATCCAGGTGCCGGTCGCGTCGGGGATGTGGCTGGAGTAACGGCCGTGGCGGTCACCACCGCCGGGACGGCGGCGATCGTCCCCGAGCCGTCGGCGCCCGCGCCGGACCGCGCCCCCGACTGGGTCGCCGCCGGCACGCCCGAGCCGCTGCGCTCGCGGCTGATCGCCACGCTGGGCGCGGACCGCGTCCTGCACCGCGCGCTGGACCTGATCCGCTACGCCGGCGATGCCAGCCCCTACCGGCTGATCCCCCAGGCGGTGGTGGTGCCCCAGGGCATCGACGACATCGTCGCCCTGCTGGGCTGTGTCACCGAGCTCGGCGTCCCGATCACCTTC
>DATCFW010000231.1:0-5942 GCA_036509295.1 Solirubrobacteraceae bacterium
GGACGCCGGCCACGCGGTTCATCTCGAGCAGCCCGCCGCGGTCGCGGCGGTGATCGCCGGCGAGCGACCCGCCCGGGCGGCGTGAGTCAGCCGTACCAGCCGACGAGGCCGTCTCCGAGCCCCGGGCCGCCCGGCAGCGACATCGACCCCCGCGCCGGTGCCAGCGGATCGGCCCGGTCGGCGAATAGGCGCAGCGTCGCCAGCCCGGACGCCCGCTCGGGCCTGATCACGGCGGCGGCGTGCAGCGCGGCGGCAATCCCGAGCGGCCCGTCGAGCGTCGAGGCGAGGTAGACCTCGTAGCCCGCCGCCCGCGCCCGGGCCGCGGTCTCGATCGTTCCGGCGATGCCGCCGCAGCGCGCGATCTTCAGGCAGATGGCGTCGGCGGCCGGGCGCAGGAGGGCGTCGGGATCGCCGCCGGACTCGTCCAGGGCCAGCGGGACGTCGGTCTGCACCCACAGCGAGCGGATCGCGGCGACGCCCGCGACGGGCTCTTCACACAGCTCGACCCCGGCCGGTGCGAGCGACCGCAGCGCCGCTACCGCCTCGTCCGGCACCCAGGCGCCGTTGGCGTCGATCCGGATCGCCATCTGCGGTCCGCCAAACGCCCGCACCGCGGCGAGCCGGCCGGCGTCGTCGCCGATGGCCACCTTCACCTTGACCGTCGAGTACCCATCGGCGCGGGCCTGGGCCGCCTCGTGGGCGGCGCCGGAGCGGTCGGCGGAGGCGATCGTCCAGTTCACCGCCACCGGGGCCGGGTGGGTGGCGCCGAGCAGGCGCCAGACCGGCTCGCGGGTGCGCCGGCCGGCGAGGTCCCACAGCGCCAGATCGATGCCGGCGAGCGCCTGCGGGACGACCGTCGCCTCGGAGCACCGGGCGAGCACGTCGGTGATCGGCGTCGCGTCGGGGTAGGCCTCGAGCACCGGGCGGCAGCTGTCGAGCGCCTCGGTCAGCGTGGCGGTGGAGACCGCGTCGTAGGACTCCAGGGCGGCGGCCTCGCCGTAGCCGGTGCGCCCGTCGGCCGCCTCGAGCGAGACGAGCAGGAGCGGTCGTTCGGTCACCGTGCCATGCCCGGCGACGAACGGCGAGCGCATCGCCGCCGTCACCGGTGACACGGTGAGCTTCACCGGTTGACGCCCTGAGCGCTCACCGGCTGAGCAGCAGGCCCGCTGACAGCAGCGTGCAGAACGCGAGCTGCAGCATGCCGCTCTGGGCCAGCGCGCCGTTGAGCGACGGCCCGTCGGTCCGACTGCGCACGGTTCGCACCACTCCGGTGGCGAGCGGCAGCGTGAGCCACGGCAGCATCACCCAGGCGGTGGTGGGCCCGAACACCCACGTCACGGGAGCGAGCACGTAGGCCAGGTAGACGACTGCCGCGAACAGGCCGCGGGTCCGCTCGCGCCCGAGTTTGACCGCGAGCGTCCGCTTCCCGGCGCGCCGGTCGGAATCGACGTCGCGCACGTTGTTGACGACGAGGATCGCCGCGGCGAGCAGGCCGACCGGCACCGCCAGGGCGAACGCCTCCCACTGCAGATGCGTGACCTGGACGAAGAACGAGCCCGCCACCGCGACCACGCCGAAGAACAGGAACACGAACACCTCGCCCAGGCCCTCGTAGCCGTACGGTCGGGGGCCGCCGGTGTAGGCGACGCCGGCCAGGATCGACGCGGCGCCGACGATCAGCAGCTCCCAGCCGGCGACGACGATCAGATAGATGCCGGCGAGCACCGCCAGCCCGAACGTGATGTAGGTGGCCACCAGCACCTGACGCGGCGGTACCAGCCCGCCGGCGGTCACCCGCACCGGCCCCAGCCGGTCCTCGGCGTCGGCGCCGCGGCGGGCGTCCGAGTAGTCGTTGCTCAGATTCGTGCCCACCTGGATGAACAGCGCGCCGAGCAGCGCTGCCAGGAACCGGAGGGGGTGGAACACGTGGTCAAAGCCGGCGAGCGACGTCCCGACGAGCACGGGGGCGATCGCCGCCGGCAGGGTGCGCGGCCGCGCTGCCATCAACCAGATCCGCATCCCGCTCACCCGTTCTCGGTGCTCGCTGGCCACTCGATCCGCGCGTTCACGCCCGGCGCGGGAACTTCGAGAACTCAGGGGGGCGCTTCTGGAGGTAGGCGTCGCGCCCCTCCTGCGCCTCCTCGCTCATGTAGAAGAGGAGGTTGGCATCGTGGGCGAGTTGCTGGATTCCGGCCAGGCCGTCCTCGTCGGCGTTGAAGCTCGCCTTCATCATGCGCAGGGCGAACGGCGACATCGTCAGCATCTCACGGCACCACTGGACGGTCTCCTCCTCGAGCCGCTCGAGAGGGACGACGGTGTTGACCATGCCCATCGCCAGCGCCTCACGCGCGTCGTACTGACGGCACAGGAACCAGATCTCCTTGGCCCTCTTGGGGCCGACCAGACGCGACAGAGCGCTGGCGCCGAAGCCGCCGTCAAACGAGCCGACCTTCGGCCCGACCTGGCCGAACCGCGCGTTCTCGGCGGCGATCGTCAGATCGCACACCACATGCAGGACGTGACCGCCGCCGATCGCGTAGCCGGCAACCATTGCCACGATCGGCTTGGGCAGCCGCCGCATCTGGACGTGCAGGTCGGTGACGTGGAAGCGGCCCACCGCCTGCTGCGATCCGGCCGCGGTCGGATCGGCGCCGGTGACGTAGCCGCCGCGGCTGCCCCGGACCCGCTGGTCGCCGCCCGAGCAGAACGCGTCGGGGCCTTCGCCGGTGAGGATGATCACGCCGACGTCCTGATCCTCCCGCGCGCGCTCGAGCGCATCGGAGATCTCGACGATCGTCTCGGGCCGGAAGGCGTTGCGGACCTCGGGACGGTCGATCGTGATCTTTGCGATCCCGGCGTCGGCGCCGGTGGCGAGCTCGTATCGGATGTCGGTGTACTCGCCGCCGGCGTGCCAGCTGGTGCTCAACGAATGCTCCTCTGGTCGGACGCGGAGACTCTCCTACGCATCCTCAGGACTCTATGTCAGGAGCCGCGCAGGCCGGTGCCCCCCCGACGTCGAAACAGCGTTAGGTGTCCCTAACACACGTTCCGTGACTTCTGTTAGGGTGACCTAATGGCCATCGCGACGCGCAAGCGACTCGGCTGGTGCCTGTTGGCCGTGGCCGCCGCGGGCCTGTTGATCTGGCAGCTGGTCAGCGCCGGCGGCGGAACGCCCGATCCGACGAGTCCGACCGAGCATCTCAGCCACCTCGCGGTCGTCGTGGACAGCGGGATCCTCGTCCTGCGCGAGGGTCTGGAGACGATCCTCGTCCTCGCCGTGCTCACCGCGAGCATGCGGGGCGGCAACAGCACGTACCGCAAGCCGCTGGCCCTCGGTGGATTCGTCGCGCTCGGCGCGGCCGTGGTGACGTGGTTCATCGCGATCGCCATCACCGACGCCGTCGGCCAGGGTAGCCTCGATCTCCAGGCGGCGACCGGGGTGCTGGCGATCGCCGTCCTGCTCGTCGTCATGAACTGGTTCTTCCACAAGGTCTACTGGACCGGCTGGATTGCCAGCCACAACCGGCGGCGCAAGGAGCTGATGGGGGAGGCGGGCTCGGTGAGCGCCCAGCGCACGATGTTCGGCTTGGCGCTACTCGGCTTCACGTCCGTGTACCGCGAGGGGTTCGAGGTGGTGCTGTTCCTCCAGAACCTGCGGCTGCGCTACGGGTCGGCCACGGTGCTCGAGGGGGTCGCCGTCGGCCTCGTGTTCGTGGCCGCGATCGGCTGGCTCACGTTCGGATTGCAGCGCCGCCTGCCTTACCGCCGGATGCTGGTGGCGACCGGGGTGATGCTCGGGTTCGTGCTGCTGGTGATGGTCGGCGAGAGCGTCCAGGAGCTCCAGCAGGCCGGCTGGATCGGCATCACGCCGATCCACGTCGCCATTCCCGGCTGGCTGGGGCTGTGGTTCTCGGTGTTCCCCAACGTCGAGACGGTCGCCGCCCAGGCGGTGGCCGCGCTCCTGGTGATCGGCTCCTATTTCCTCGCCGAGGAGCTGCGTGTCCGGCGCCCACGGCGCCGCGGCGCGCAGGCTGCGGCACGGCCGACCGCCCCGCCCTCGGCCCCGGCGCGGTCCAGCGCGTCGCCGCCACCGGTAGCGACCCTGACCAAGTAGCGCGAGCCGTGGAGTCCTGGCTTGCCCGCGCCGCGCGCCTGCGCGGCGACCGCGCGGCGCTCATCACCGCCGGCGCGACCGTCGACTACGCGAGCCTGCACGCGCAGGCCGGGGCGGTCGCCGGGGCGCTGGTGGCGCGCGGCGTGACCGCCGGTGACCGCGTCGCGCTGCCGCTGCCCAGCGACGAGCTCGTCGTCGCCCTGCACGGATGCCTGCTGCTCGGAGCGGTCGCGGTGCCGGTCGATCTGCGCCTGCGCGACCACGAGCGATCCGCGCGGACCGAGGCAGCGGCGCTCGTGCTCGACGAGCTGCCCACCGGCGGGCCGCCACCGCCCGGGCGGGAGATCGAGTCCGACGCGACGGCGACGCTCATGTTCACATCGGGCACCACCGCCGGCCCCAAGCCGGTGGCGCTCAGCTACGACAACTGGCTGTGGAACGCGCTCGGTTCGTCGCTCGCGCTCGGGCTCGATCCGCACGAGGTGTGGCTGTGCCCGATGCCGCTGGCCCATGTCGGCGGTCTCTCGATCCAGATCCGCTCGGCGATCTATGGCACGACCGTGCTGCTCCACGACCGCTTCGACACCGAGCAGGCGCTGGCCGCCCTCATGGACCCCGGACAGCGGGTGACGCTCGTGTCGCTCGTCCCGACGATGCTCTCGCGGCTGCTCGACGCGGGCCTGCGGGAGCCGCCGACGCTGCGCTCGGTGCTGCTCGGCGGCGGGCCGATCGCCCCGGCGCTGCTGGCGCGAGCGCGGGCCGCCGGCGTGGCCGTGGCGCCGTCCTACGGGATGACCGAAGCGTGCTCGCAGATCGCCACCGACGGCTTCCCGCTGCTCGGCACCGAGGTGCGCATCGCGTCGGCACCGCCGGCGCCGGGGAGAGGAGCCGGCGGAACCCCGGACACCGCGCCGGTGGTCGGCGAAGTTCTCGTCCGGGGACGAACGGTCGCCGCCGGCGCGCTGCACCCCGACGGCTGGCTGCACACCGGAGACCTGGGACGGTTCGATGACGGCGGCCGGCTGGTGATCGACGGACGCACGGCCGACACGATCGTCACCGGCGCCGAGAACGTCGCTCCGGCCGAAGTCGAGGCGGTGCTGCTCGAGCACGCGGGCGTCGCCGACGCCGCCGTGTTCGGCCGGCCCGACGGGGAATGGGGGGAAGCCGTCATCGCCCAGGTGGTCCTCGCCGACGGCGTCGCGCTCGACGCCGAGGAGCTCCGGGCCCATTGCATCCGGCGGCTGGCCCCGTTCAAGGTGCCCAAGCGCTTCGAGACGGCGGCCGCGATCCCGCGCGGGGTCACCGGGAAGCTCCTGCGCCGTGAGCTGAGCTGAGCCGCGTCTGGTCTGGCCGCGGCCGGTGTCACATCAGTCGACGTCACATCGGTCGCCGTCATCGCGCGTATCATCGATCCATGTCTGCCGACCTGACGATCGAGCAGTTGGCCGCCCAGACCGGGATGACGGTGCGCAACATCCGCGCCCACCAGGCGCGCGGCCTGCTGACGCCACCCGAGGTGCGTCTCCGCGTCGGGTATTACGGACCGGAGCATGTGGCGCAGCTCAAGCTCATCCAGGATCTCCAGCAGGACGGGTTCAATCTGGCCGGGATCAAGCGTCTCGTCGATCACGATCAGGCGATCGCGGACCGCCTCGTGCGGTTTCGCCAGGCGCTGACCGAGCCGCCGAACGCCGAGTCGCCGCAAACGCTGACGATCGCCGAGCTCGGCCGTCGCTTCCGAGTCGGCGCCGAGCAGGCCCCGGCAGTGCTGGCCCGCGCCGAGCGGCTCGGCGTGCTGGTGCCGGCTGGCGAGGACCGCTACGAC
>DATCFW010000232.1:0-18186 GCA_036509295.1 Solirubrobacteraceae bacterium
TCACCCGGAGTGGAACTACAGCATCAAACCACGATGTTATTTATGAACAGCCCCTAAGTGTCGATATAGGCCACTTAGGGGACACGGTCTCCGACTTCAGACGGTCGGCTTGCCACGCATCCGCGCTGGGTCGAGAAACTGCCGGCGCGCGCGTCCCCTCACGACGCCGAGGCCGAGGCCGCGGCCGCGGCCGCGGCCGGCTGCTCGGCCATCCGCTCGGGCGCGTGGGACCATCTGATGAGCGTCGGCTCGCCGCGCTCGGCGAACGGGATCTCGATCGTGTCGAAGTCACGCGGCAGCACGGTCGCCGGAAAGACCGCCCGCGCCTCGTCGCGCAGCAGGCCGAGCGGGTGGCGGGTGGAGACGTGGTTGAGCGCCAGCAGGCCCACCTCGGCGTCGCGGGCGATCGTGGCCGCCTGCTCGGCGGTCGAGTGGCCGTTGTCGTGCGCGCGGTCGCGCTCCTCCTGCGCGAACGTGGCCTCGTGCACGAGCACGTCGGCACGGTGAGCGGCGATCCGCAGCGACTCGCACGGCCGGGTGTCCCCGGACAGCACCAGCTTGCGCCCGGGGCGCGCCGGGCCGAGTACCTGATCGGGGCTGATCCCCCGGATCGTCTCGCCGCGCTGCACGCGGCCGAACTCGGGTCCCTCGCGCAGGCCCAGCCGGCGAGCGGCGTCGGGATCGAACACCCCCGGACGCTCGTCCTCGTAGAGCACGTACCCGAGCGCCGTCCCCCGGTGCGAGACGGCCACTGGGGCGATCCGGTACCCGTCGCGCGCCAGCACGTCCCCCGGCCCGAGCTCCACCACGTCGAGCTCGTAGCCGACGTTGCCGGCCATGCGCAGGACCAGCCCGAGGAGCGCACGAAGTCCAACCGGGCCGTGGATCGCCAGCGGCCGGTCGCGCCCGCGCAGGTCAAACGTCTTGAGCATGCCGGGCAGCCCGAGCCAATGGTCGGCGTGGAAATGGGTGAGGTAGATCTCGGTCAGATCGGCCAGCCCGACCGAGCTGACGAGCTGGCGCTGCGTCCCCTCTCCGCAGTCGAACAGGATGCGGTCACCCCCGCGGCGAACGAGCATCGATGGCAGGCCGCGGCGTGCGGTCGGGATCGAGCCGCCAGTGCCGGCGAAGAAGATCGAGAGCTCCATGCCGCCCTGAGTCTGCCAGTCCCCGTCGACGTCAGCCGAGCTCGACCAGTGTGAAATCGAGCCGGTCACCGGCATCGCAGGCGCCCATCGTGTGCCGAGGCTGCCGGCGCCGGTCCGTCGGGCTGCCCGGGTTGAAGATCTGGAAGCCGTCGGCGTCCCGCTCGTGCAGCGGGATGTGCGAGTGCCCGAACACGACCGCGTCGGCATCCGGGAACCGCGTCCGCATCCGCGCCAGCCGCCCCGTAACCGGCCCGGCGTCGTGGATCACCGCGAGCCGCCGCTCTCCGGCCCGCACCAGCACCGTCTCGGGCAGCGCCGCGCGGACCGTCGCGTCGTCGACGTTGCCGTGCACTGCCACCACCCGTCCGAGCGATTCCAGCTCCTGCAGCACCACGAGGCCCACCAGGTCGCCGGCGTGGATGATGAGATCGGCCGCCCGCAGCCGCTCGACGCACGCGCCCGGGAGGCGTCGCGTCCCCCGCGGCAGGTGGGTGTCCGAGATGATGGCGATCTTCATAGTCGGCCGACCCGGCCAAGCTCCACGATAAGCTGGCGGGCGATCGTCCTCGATCACAGAGCGCCCGTAGCTCAGGGGATAGAGCGTCCGCCTCCGGAGCGGAAGGTCGCAGGTTCAAATCCTGCCGGGCGCGCTCATTCGCATTTCGCCTCGACCAGCGAGAGGCCCCCTCCGCGCGGACCGAGAGACCCCTCCGCGCGGACTGCAGGGACGCGCGAAGTCCAGGCCGCCGGTCTGCCGGCGTTCGAGCGTCGGGGCGCGCGGGGCGCGCGGGGCGGCGCGGGGCGGCGCGGGGTGCTGGGTGCTGGGTGCTGGGTGCGGGGGATCCGGGCGCGGACGGTGCCTTCCGGGCAACGACGGCCACGAAGGAGGGGGATCGGTCGGCAAACGTCCCAATCACCCCCGATCGTCGGCGGCGAGGGACGTTCGCCTTCCTCAGGAAGGTCAACGTCCCGCCCATTCACGGCCCTTGCAGGCGCGGGACGTTTGCCGTCCGCACGAAGGCGAACGTCCCACCGGACCCGATCGTGGCGCGCAGTGGGACGTTTGCCGTCCCACGACGCGCGCCGTCACCGCCCGCCGCCCGCCGCCCGCCAAAGCGACCCGACGCGGGACTACCAGCCCGGCGGCCGCCGCAAAGATGGCACGAATATGAGTGGTACGTTAGTATTCGATTAGCGGTGGCTGTGCCGGGCTCAGGCCCACGAACGCAGCCATCGGTGATGGGACGTGGGGGCGCGTCAGCGTGCCGGGACCGGGCGCTGCGCTGGCGGAGGTGCCGCGGCTGGTGCGGCATCGCCGCCGGCTGTCCGTGCGCCAACCGCTTCCGCGGAACCGTTCCAACCCGGCCGCAACAACCCGGCCGCAACAACCCGGCCGTTCCAACCCGGCCGTTCCAACCCGGCCGCTCCAACCCGGCCGCTCCGACCGGGGCCGCTCCGACCCGGGCCGAGCCGCGACCTGTCCAGCGCGTCAGCGGCCGGCTACGCGTTCTCGCGCGCGGTGACGGCGTAGGCGTCGCGGCAGCGATCACAGCAGAAGTAGAAGTGGTCGCCCTCGATCTCCAGCCGCGGCGCGCCGTCGGTGATCGCCACCCTCATCCCGCACACCGGGTCGGTGGCGACGGCCACCGCCGATGGAGCGGGCTCCACGGCGACGGCGCCCGCCGGGTGGGCGGGTCGGGACCCGGTCGGATCCGGGTCGGCGTGGTGCTCGGCGACCATCTCGGCGAGGATCGAGATCGCGATCTCGACCGGTGTGCGCGCGCCGATGTTCAGGCCCGCGGGCGTGTGCAGCTGCGCGGCGAGCTGCGCCGGGACGGTGAGGTCGGATCGCACGGCGGCGCCGCGCGTGGGGCTGGCGACGAGCGCGACGTATGGCACGCCGGCGCTCAGTGCGGCGTCGATCACCTGTTCCTCCCCGTTGCCGTGGGAGGCGACGATCACCGCCGCCGCCCGCGTGACCTCCACCTCCGCGCCCACCGGCGCGTGCACGCAGTCATAGCTCGAGGCGCGCACGAGTGTGACCAGTGCCGCGGCGATCGGGGAGCCGCCGACGACGACGACGCACGCCGCCGGCAGGTGCGGCTCCAGGAAGATCTCGAGCGCGCCGCCGCTCAGGCACGGGTTGCGCTCGACCACGGCGCCATCAAGCGCTTCCGCGCCGTCGCGTGCGTCAGCGCCGTCGTCGGGGACGAGGCGCAGCAGGATCGGATCTCCGGTCTCCATCGCGCGTAGCGAGTGCAGTCGCACCGACGACTCGGCACACACGCCGCCGACGAACCCGTGCAGCGTCCCGTCAGACAGGACGATCGCCGCGTTCCCGGGCCGCACGCTCGTCGGCCGGCGCGCCCGCACCACCGTCGCGAGCACGAACGGGGCCCGTTCCCGCCGCAGCGTCTCAACGCGAACGGCCAGCTCTGCTTGCAGCATCAGATACCGCCTTCCCTCTCTGCATAGCGTCCCACACGCGCCCCGGCGTGCACGGCATATCGATATGACGAACGCCAAACGGCCCCAATGCGTCGCAGATCGCGTTGACGATCGCCGGTGGCGAGCCGACCGTCGCCGACTCGCCGATCCCCTTGGCGCCGAACGGATGGTGCGGCGAGGGGGTCACGGTGTGATCGGTCTCCCACTCGGGGACCTCGAGCGCGGTCGGGATGAGGTAGTCCATGAGCGAGCCCCCGAGGCAGTTGCCCTGCTCGTCGAAGGCGATCATCTCCATCAGCGCGATCCCCACCCCGTCGGTGAGGCCGCCGTGGACCTGGCCCTCGATGATCATCGGGTTGATCCGGGTGCCGCAGTCGTCGACGGCGACGAAGCGCTCGACCCGGACCTTGCCGGTGCCGGGGTCGATCGTCACCACGCAGATGTAGGCCCCGAACGGGAAGGTGAGGTTCGGCGGGTCATAGACCGTCTCGGCATCGAGGCCGGTCTCCACCCCGGGCGGCAGCTCAACGGTGCCGCGCGCGGCCATGGCGATCTCGGGGATCGTCGCGCCCTGCTCGGGATCGCCGCGGACGAACCAGCGAGCCCCGCGGCCGCCCGGATCGCCGTGATCGTTGTGCCACTCGAGGTCGTCGGGGGACACCTCGAGCATCGCGGCCGCCACCAGCCGGGCGCGGTCTCTCACCTTGCGGGCGACGATCGCCGCCGCGGCGCCACTCACCGGAGTGGACCGCGAGCCGTAGGTGCCCAGGCCGTAGGGCGTCGAGTCGGTGTCCCCGTGGATGACGTCGACGTCCTCGGGCGGGATGCCGAGCTCGTGGGAGACAATCTGGGCGAACGTCGTCTCGTGGCCCTGCCCCTGGCTCTGCACGCTGATCGCCAGCTGCGCGGTGCCGGTCGGTGAGATGCGGAGCGTCGCCCCGTCGTTCATCCCCAGCCCGGCGATATCCATGTGCTTGCGCGGGCCGGCTCCGACCGCCTCGGTGAAGAAGCTGAGCCCGATCCCCATCAGCTCGCCGCGATCGCGCCGGCGCGCCTGCTCGGCGCGCAGCTGCGGGTAGCCGGCGACGTCGAGCGCCTTGTGCAGCGCCCGCGGGTAGTCACCGGAGTCGTACACCCAGCCGGTGCGGCACGTGTAGGGGAACTGGTCGGGCGCGATGAGGTTGGCCAGCCGCAGCTGCGCCGGGTCGGCGTCGAGCTCGGCGGCGAGGACGTCGACGAGCCGCTCAACGAGGTAGACCGCCTCGGCGACGCGGAACGAGCACGCGTAGGCGACGCCGCCCGGAGCCTTGTTGGTGTAGACGCCGCGGACGTGGCAGTGCGCCGCCTCGAGGTCGTAGGAGCCGGTGAAGACGTGAAAGAAGCCGGCTGGGAACCGCGTCGGCTGGGCGGTGGCATTGAACGCGCCGTGGTCGGCGAGCACGTCGACGCGGACCGCCTGGATCCGCCCCTCTCGGGTGGCGGCGATCGCGCCGCGCATCCGGTAGTCCCGGGAGAAGCCCGTCGACATGAGGTTCTCCGAGCGATCCTCCATCCACTTCACGGGCCGCCCGACGGTCATCGCGCCAACCGCCGCGCACACGTACCCGGGGTACACCGGCACCTTGTTGCCAAAGCCGCCGCCGACATCCGGGGAAATGACCCGGATGCGGTGCTCAGGCAGGCCCAGGATGCCGGCGTACAGCGTGCGGTGCGCGTGCGGCGCCTGGGTCGTCGCCCACAGCGTCAGCTTGCCGCTCACCCGATCGAACTCGGCGACCGCGCCACACGTCTCCATCGGCGCCGGGTGCGAGCGCGGAAACACCATCTCCTGCTCGACGACGACTTCGGCGGCGGCGAACACGCGCTCGGTCTCAAGCTCGTCCCCGGACTCCCAGTCGAACAGGTGGTTGTCGCGGCGGCCGGGCTGATCGTCGCGGATCACCGGGGCGTCGGCGTCCAGTGCCCGGCGCGGATCGACGACCACGGGCAGGGGGTCGTAGTCGACCTCGATCAGCTCGAGCGCGTCCCGGGCGGCGTAGTGGTCGTCGGCGATCACGAACGCCACCTCCTGGCCCTGGAAGCGGACCTTGTCGGTGGCGAGAACCGCCTGCGTGTCCTGTGACAGCGTCGGCATCCAGGCGAGGCCGCGGGCCTCGAGGTCGCGGCCGGTGATCACCGTGTGGACCTTGGGGTGGGCGAGCGCCGCCGAGGCGTCGATCGTCCCGACCCGAGCGTGGGCGAGCGGGCTGCGCAGCAGGGCTCCATGCAACATTCCGGGCAGCGTCACGTCGTCGACGAAGCGGCCCTGGCCGCGGATCAGCCGGTCGTCCTCCTTGCGGGTGAGCCGGCCGAAGCCAATCGGACGCGGTGCCGCTGTGTCACCGGCGGCCATCGTCAGCCGATCACTCGCCCGCCCGCCGTCGCGCGGCCTGAACCGAGATCTCGGCGGCGATGTTGACCGTCGCGCACCGGCCGCAGCGAACCCGCACGCGGCGGGTCATGTACTGCGGATCCATCCCGGCGGCGAGCACGTTGCCGCACGACACGCACGTGTAGTCGTAGTCGCCGTTGCCGCGGAACACCGGGCGGTCGGGGTGCTCCTGCACAGCGGTGCCGCCATCCAGCGGCACCTCGCCGTCCTGCACCTCGCGCATTGGTCGCACCGGCATCCGCTGGTCCTCCCCTATACCGCCGCCGCGAACTTCTCGGTGAAGTCCTTGATCATTGCCTCGAGCACGGTGGACACCATCCCCTCGCCCATCGACGCCGCCTTGCCGGTGATCTGTGCCGACGTGTGCACATTCCCGCCACCGTTCTGAAGCGTGAACACGACGTCAGCGTTGGCGTGTCCGGAACCGCCGGCCTCGCGGGCCTTGACGCGCAGCAGCGCCCGGTGGGCCTCGGCATCCTGCTCGACGATGCTCACCGTCCCGGTGAACTTCATCGACATCGCTCCCATCTTGACCTTGATCTCGGCTTTGACCGAGTCGTCAGAAGTCATCTCGGTGACGCTGCCGCCCTGGACGCACGGCACCAGGCGCTCGAGGTCAAGGACCAGCCCCCAGCTGTCCTCGAGGGGCCTATCGGTGGTGAACGGCTGATCGAGCTCAACCATGTTCGGGTCTCCTTTCGTTGCTGGCACGGTCCTTATATGTTGCGTGGCACACCATCGTCTGAGAAAGAGGGCGCATGTCGATCGATCCGGGAACGTACGAGCTGGGGCCGCAGGACGGAACGCTCACGGTCCGCACGGGCAAGGGGGGCGCGGCGTCCAAGGCGGGCCACAATCTGCTCATCACCGTCGATCGCTGGGGCGCCACCGTCGAGCTCGCCGCCGACCCGGCCCAGAGCGTCCTCGAGCTCAACGCCGACTCCACCTCGTTCACCGTGCACGAGGGCACCGGCGGGATGAAGGCGCTGAGCGCGGATGACAAGCAGGGCATCGGCCAGACGATCAACGACGAGGTGCTCAAGGGCACCGCCATCAGCTTCCGCTCGACCGCGGTGCGCCCCGACGGGGGCGAGGCGTTCCACGTCACCGGGGATCTCGAGCTGTCGGGCGGGATCAACCTGATCGCCTTCGACATTACGATCAGCGACGCCGGCCGGCTCGCCGGCAGCGCCGCCGTGACGCAGACCGCGTGGGGAATGAAGCCGTACTCGGCGCTGTTCGGCACGCTGAAGGTGGCCGATGAGGTCCAGGTGTCGATCGACGCCCAGCTGCGCCCGGCCGGCTGACCGCGCGTCCCGGCGTGCGCCCGCCCGCGCATCAGTCGCGGTAGACCGTCTGCGCGTCGAGCCCGCCCTCGACGCCGGGCGGCAGTGCACCGGTGCCGTGGGCGTACATGGCGATGTCGGCGATCGTGCGGGCCCGGTCGGTCTGCTCGCCGGCCACGAACACGCCGTCTGACCAGCGCAGCGCCTCCGGGGGCGCATCGAGCGCCATCCCCGCCAGCAGCCGGGCCTTGGCGAGGATCTTCTCGGTCGCCGAGGAGACCGCTCCGGTCGTTGCCGCCGAGGGACTCGTATTGAAGCCGTGACCGATGCCGAACCGGTCGCTGTCGGCAGGCACAACCTTGACGTCGAGCGGCGGGACGCCGAGCTCGGCGGCGACCTGGCGGGCGTAGTCGGGTTCGTGGCCGTCGGCCTCGGTCGTCAGGCTCAGCACCATCTTGCCGGTTGGGTGCACCCGCAGGAACACCGCGCGGTATGCCTCATTCGCCATCGCGTACTCCCTCCTTTGAACGTTGCTCGGCCGCCAGTCGCTGGCGCTCCTGGTGGGTGGTGAGCGCGTTGTGTTCCTCCAGGTCGCAGAAGCTCGGCTGGGGTCCGCCGAGCAGGTGGGGCGGCACGGCGGGGCGCGTGCAGCCCGGATAGATGCACATCTTCGGCGGGCGCCCGTCGGCGCCGCCGGGCGGCGGCGGTGCTGGCGCGGGGTCGTCGTGGAGTGGGCCGAGGGGGCCAAGCGGGGTCATCGCCCGACGCTCCATCCCGGCGTCGTCCGTCCGCGGCTCGGCCCGTGGCCGCTCGGCATCGCCACCGAGCTGCCCGGGACCGGCGTGGCGCTCGGCCACGAATCCTCCTCCGAGACCAGCCCCGCCCACCGCATCGCCGTCGTCGGCCGCCCCCCGGCGTCGGCCCGGCGGGTGGCGATCACGTCGACCACCTCATGCAGCGCGTCGAGGCTGTGGCCGCTGACCAGAGCGTCGCAGTAGGGCAGCGCGGCGGCCATCCCGCCGGCCCGGGGCACGAAGCCGGACGCGGCGGCGCGGGGGTTGACCCAGACGATCCGGTAGGCCAGGCGGGAGAGGCGTTCCATCTCGCGCCCCACCAGCGCCGGGTCGCCGCGCTCCCATCCGTCCGACAGGATGACCACCACCGCTCCGCGGGCCATCCCGCGGCGGCCATGGCGGTCATTGAAGGTCTTGAGTGCATCGCCGATGCGGGTGCCGCTCGACCAGTCGGGCGCCGTCGCCGCCGCCCGTTGGATGGCGCGTTCGGGGTTGCGCGAGTGCAACGCCCGGGTGAGCCGGGTCAGCTGGGTGGCGAACACGAACGCCTCAGAGCGGGTGCGGCGGTCCCCGCCTCCGGCGGCGCACGTGAGGAACTGCAGGTAGGCGCGGGTGTAGGGCTCCATCGAGCCCGAGATGTCGCACAGCAGCACCAGGCGGCGGCGCACCACCCGGCGACGGCGGTGATGGAGTGCAATCGGGTCGCCGCCGGTGCGCAGGCTGCCCCTCAGGGTGCGCCGCATGTCCACGGTCTCGCCGCGACGACGGCGCTCGGCCCGGCGGGTGCGCCGCGGCGGGGTGGCCAGCACCAGTCGCGCCATGAGGTGGTACAGCGCCGCCAGTTCGTCGGCGTCCAGGGCGTCGAAGTGCTTGGCCCGGATCACCTCCTCGTCGGAGGCCAGCGTCGGGACGGGGAGCTCGCGTTCGGACGGCTCGGATTGGCGCCGGGCACCGGGGGCCGGAATCGAGTCCGCCGTCCGCGGATCCTCCTCGCCGGTCCTGGACGGCGTCTGGGCGGCATCGTCGACGGGGCGCTCGTCCGGGGCGCTGGGGCTGAGCGCCTGGCGCGTGTCATCCAGCCACGGCGCCTCCGACGGGCGCGTCCCGCCGAAGACCTCGGCGAACACGGCGTTGAAGATCCGTACCTGGGTGGGCTCGGACACGAACACCGCCCGCGCGGTCCAGTAGAGCCGTTGCCGGGCGACCGGCCGCACCAGGCGCAGGGCCGCCGCGAATCGCGTGGCCCGCTCCGTGGTCACCGGGACACCGGCGTCATGCAGCCGGCGACCGAATGCGCCGACCAGCGGCGGCAGGTCCAGCTCAACCGTCTCGACTCCGAAGGCGCTCATCACCGGCTACCGCGCCCCGCTCACGAGCGTGTCCAGGCCCGCTGCCCGCACGAGCTCCTGGTCCTCGCGGTACTTGAGCACCGAGCCCAGCGTCCGCTCCGCCGCGGGCTCGTCGAGCTCGGTGACACCGAGCACGCTCAGCGCGGCCAGCCAGTCGATCGCCTCGGCGATCCCGGGCGGCTTCTGCACGTCGGAGTCGCGCATGCGGCTGACGGCATTGGCCACCTGCACCGCCAGCGTCGAGGCCGCGCCCGGCACGCGCCGGCGGATGATCTCCACCTCGCGCTCGGGGTTGGGGTAATCGATCCACTGGTACAGACAGCGACGCTTGACCGCGTCGTGCAGGTCCCGGGTCCGGTTGGAGGTGAGCACGATCGCCGGCGGATGCGTCGCCCGGACGGTGCCGATCTCCGGGATCGTCACCGTCGCCTCGGCCAGCAGCTCGAGCAGGAACGCCTCGAAGTCGTCGTCGGCACGATCGATCTCATCGATCAGCAGCACCGCCGGGCGAGGCCCCGGATGCTGGAGCGCGCGCAGCAGCGGACGGGCGATCAGATAGTCGGGACCGAACAGGTCGGCCTCGCGCAGCCCGGGGCGGTCGGGATCCGATTCGGCCAGCCGGATCGACAGCAGCTGGCGGGGGTAGTTCCACTCGTACAGCGCCTCGGCGGCGTCGATGCCCTCGTAGCACTGCAGGCGCACCAGCGGCGTGTCGAGCACCGCGGCGAGCGCCTTGGCGGCCTCGGTCTTGCCGACGCCGGCCTCGCCCTCGAGCAGCAGCGGCTGGGGGAGCGTGAGACTGAGGAACATCGACGTCGCCAGACCCTCGTCGACGAGGTAGTCCGCGGTCGCCAGCCGCCGCGCCAGCGTCTCGACGTCGGGCACGAGGTGGCGGATCTCCGCGCGGGCGGCATCCGATTCGTCGGAGTCCGATCCGCCCGCACTGACCTGACCCGCCATCACTGCGGCGGCTCGGGGCGTCCCTGCATCGCCGCCCACACCCGCGCCGGGGTGCACGGCATGTCGATGTGATCGACGCCGTGGGTCTCGTGCAGCGCGTCGATGATCGCGTTGACGATCGCCGGCGGCGAGCCGACGTTGGGAGACTCGCCGACGCCCTTGGCGCCGAGCGGATGGTGCGGGCACGGGGTCACCGTCTCGCCGAGCTCGAAGTCCGGGCACTCGAGCGCGGTCGGGATCAGATAGTCCATGAACGACGAGTTCAGGCAGTTGCCCTCCTCGTCGAACGTGATCACCTCCATCAGCGCGATCCCGATCCCCTCGGCCAGGCCGCCGTGGATCTGCCCGTCGACGATCATCGGATTGATCCGGACCCCGCAGTCGTCGACGGCGATGAAACGCCGCACCGTCACCTGCGCGGTCTCGGGGTCGATATCGACCACCGCGATGTAGGCGCCATAGGGGTAGGTGAGGTTGGGCGGGTCATAGATGACCTGGGCGTCGAGGCCCCCCTCCATCCCCTCGGGCATCGGCTCACCGCTGTACGCGCGGGCGGCGATCTCCTCGATCATCGCCCCCTTGTCCGGGTCGCCCTTGACATACCAGCGGCCCTTCTCCCAGGCGAGATCCTCGGGGCGGGTCTCGACGATCGTCGCCGCGATCAGCCGCGCCTTGTCGCGGACCTTGCGCGACACCACGGCCACCGCCGCGCCGGACACCGGCGTCGAGCGCGAGCCGTAGGTGCCAAGGCCGTACGGTGTCCGGTCGGTGTCGCCGTGGCGGACCTGGATGTCCTCGGGTGGGATCCCGAGCTCCTCGGCGACGATCTGGGCGAACGTCGTCTCGTGGCCCTGCCCCTGAGTCTGGGCGCTGATCGACACCATCGCCTTGCCCGACGGATGCACGCGCAGGTCGGCACCGTCGTTCATCGACATGCCGAGGATGTCCATGTGCTTGCGCGGTCCGGCGCCGACCCCCTCGGTGAAGAACGACACGCCGATCCCCATCAGCTCGCCCCGGGCGCGCTTCTCGGCCTGCTCGCGCCGCAGCTCGTCGTAGCCGGCGATGTCCATCGCCACCTTCATCGTCTCGGCGTAGTCGCCACTGTCATAGGTCCAGCCGGTGGTCGTCTCGTACGGGAACTGGTCCGGCTCGATGAAGCTGCCCATCCGCAGGTCGATCGGATCGACGCCCATCTCGAGCGCGAGCGCGTCGACCATCCGCTCGACCAGGTACACGGCCTCGGTGATCCGGAACGAGCACCGGTAGGCCACACCGCCCGGCGCCTTGTTGGTGTAAACGGCCTTGACCTTGACGTGGGCGGCCTCGAGCGTGTACGAGCCACAGCAGATGTGGAAGAAGCCGGCCGGGAACTTGGTCGGCTGGGCGGTCGAGTCAAACGCGCCGTGGTCGGCGATCACGTCGACCCGCAGCCCGGTGATCTTGCCGTCCTTGGCGCACATCTCGGCGCCCATGATGTAGTCCCGGGCAAACCCGGTCGACATCAGGTTCTCGGAGCGATCCTCCACCCACTTGACCGGCACGCCGGCCACGATCGACCCGGCGATCGCGCACACATAGCCCGGGTACACCGGCACCTTGTTACCGAAGCCGCCACCGATGTCGTTGCAGCGGATCCGGATCATGTGCTCGGCCAGCCCGGCGACGTGCGCATACACCGTGCGGTGCACGTTGGGCGCCTGGTTGCCGTTGTAGATGTCCAGCTGCCCGGTCTGCGGGTTGAAGTCGGCGATCATCCCGCACGTCTCCAGCGGCGCCGGATGGCAGCGCGGGTAGATGATGTCGCGCTTGACGATCGTGTCGGCTTGCGCGAATGCGCGGTCGGTGGCCGCCTCGTCGCCGGCCTCCCAGGTCGGGCTGGCCAGGTTGTCGACCTGGCCGTCCTTGTCGTCACGGATGAGCGGGGCGTCGGGATCGAGCGCCTTACGAGCGTTGACGACCGCCGGCAGTGGCTCGTACTCGACCTCGATCAGCGGCAGCGCGTCCCGGGCGATGTACTCGTCGGTGGCGATCACGAACGCCACCTCCTGGCCCTGGAAGCGGACCTTGTCGCCGGCCAGCACCGCCTGGGTGTCATACGAGATCGTCGGCATCCACGCCAGCCCGAGCGTCTCGAGGTCCTTGGCGGTGACCACCGCGGCGACGCCGGGGAGCGCGAGCGCCGCCGAGGTGTCGATCGAGACGATCCGGGCGTGCGCGTACGGGCTGCGCAGGATCGCGCCGTGCACCATCCCCGGCAGTCGGATGTCATCCAGGTAGGTGCCCTGGCCGCGGATGAACCGCGCGTCCTCCTTGCGCTTGAGGCGACCGAATCCGATCGGTCGCTCCTGGCTCGGGCTCGGAAGGTTCTCCGCGACGGCCATTACCTCACCTCCTGTTCCCGGGGGTTGGCGGCCTCGTACTCGGCCGCCCAGCGAACTGCGCCCACAATGTTCTTGTACCCCGTGCAGCGGCAGATCGCGCCGGAGATGGCGGTGCGGATCTCGTGCTCGGTCGGGTCGGGGTTCTCATCCAGCAGCGCCCGGCTGGTCATCAGCATCCCCGGCGTGCAGAAACCGCAGTGCAGCGCGTGCAGCTCGTGGAATCCCTGCTGGATCGGATCCAACCGGCCGGCGACCTCGAGCGACTCAACGGTGCGGATCTCATGCCCCTCGCACATCGCCGCCAGGGTCGTGCACGACTTGATCGGCTGGCCGTCCATCAGCACCACGCAGGCGCCGCAGTTCGAGGTGTCACAGCCCCAGTGGGTTCCGGTCAGCCCCGGCGTCTCCCGGATGAAGTGCACGAGCAGCATCCGCGGTTCGACGTCGCGCGAGACCGGCTGTCCGTTGATCGTGATCGTCACGTGCATGGCTGGTGTCTATGCCTCCTGTTGCAGGGCGCGGGCGGTGGCGGTGCGCAGCGCCCGCCCCGTGAGCACGCCGGCGAGATGGCGCTTGTAGTCGACGGGCCCCCGCCCGTCGGCCGACGGTGAGCAGTCCTGCGCGGCGATCTGGCCCGCCTGGTGAAACAGCTCCTCGGACGGGGTGGCGCCGCGCAGCAGCTCCTCGGCGCGCGTCAGGTGAATCGTCGTTGGTCCCACCGCGCTGAGCGCGATGCCGGCGTCGGCAATCGTGCCACCGTCGATCCACACCGCCGCCGACGCGGCCGCGATCGCCCAGTCGCCGGCGCGACGCTCGACCTTCTCGTGCGCGCTGCCCGCCCCCGGCTTGACCGGGATGCGGACCTCGGTGACCATCTCGCCGTCGCCGACCGCGGTCACATACGGACCGATGTGGAACGCGTCCATACCGACGATCCGCTCGCCGTCGGCCCCGCGGATGACCACCTGGGCCTTGACCGCGCAGCACACCGCGCTGAGATCCTCGGCCGCGTCCGCCTGGCACAGCGATCCCCCGATGGTGCCGCGATTGCGGACCACCGGGTCGGCAATCACCGTCTCGGCGTCGGCGAACAGCGGCAGCCGCCGCGCCAGGACGTCGGATGTGAGCAGCTCGACGTGGCGGGTGAGCGCGCCGATCCGGATCTCGTCGGCGAACTCCCGGATGTAGGACAGCTCGTCGAGGTCGTTGATGTCGATCAGGTGCTCGGGCGAGGCGAGGCGGAGCTTCATCATCGGCAGCAGGCTGTGACCGCCGGCGATGATCCGAGCGTCGCCCTCATGCGCTACGAGGGCCGCGATCGCGCCCTCCACGCTGGTGGCGCGCTCGTACTGGAATGGCGCTGGTGTCTGCACGCGCGTTCAGCTCCTCTCACTGGACGCCGGCGCGGCCGGCATCCGCTGGCGCTTGCCGCCGACCGCTTCGCTGGGGTCGTATTGGACGGGCGAGTCGACCCCGATGACCGGGGAGCGGGGCAGCTCGGCGGCGCGGACCGGGCGGCCGTCGGGATAGAGCGCGCGGGCGGCCCCGGAGCCGTACGCCGGGTCGCGTAGCGCCGGCCCGTTGGGCGAGGTGGCGGCGATCGGCGCCTCGCGGCCGAGCCGGGCCAGCGTCAGGGTGCCGCGCGTGTACACCTCGGAGATCCGCGGCGCCTTGACCTCCTTGCTCTCCGGGACGTTGCGCAATCCGGCCGCCGCGGCGCCGGGATACAGGCCGTCGACCAGCCCGACGGCGTCGATCAGGCCGGCCTTCTTGACCAGCAGGCCCTCGAGCAGGTCCACGCCGGCATCGAGGTTCTGGTTGATGGTGCCGACCACCTCGGCGACGGGCTGGCTCTTCTCGATGATCTCCACCACCCCGGCGATGGCGTCATCGAGCCCGGCGGTGATCGTGCGCAGCGCGACGATCGTCGACACGAGGTAGAACACGACGGCCGCCACGATCAGCACCACCGCGATGATCATCACCACTCCGGCTGCCGGCATGGCGTCACGCTCCTGGTGCGTCGTCGAGGATGACGTCGAGCGAGCCGCCGTAATTGGCGACCACGCCGACGGTGGCGATGACCTGCTCCTGCGTCGTCAGCAGCAACGGCACGGCATCGAGGTCAGCCGAGCCGGCCCGCGCGGCGCCGGCGATGCGGTTCACGCTCGGCACGATGCCGGTCGCGGCGCGCAGCACCCCGTTGAGCAGGTAGATGACGACCGGCAGGATCGCCACCAGCAGGATCACGTCGCCGATCCATTCCAGCGTCATCTCGGCCTCCTCTCGGCCACGACTGCGGCTTTGGCGGCGATCCCCGGGAACGCCCCGATGATCACGTCGAACTGGGCATTGATCGCCTTGACCGCCGGCTCGAGCGGACGCAGATGCTCGGCCTCCACGCCCTCGAGCGCGTCGGCCAGAATCGCCAGCTTGCCGGATGCCGATAGCAGCGCGGCGCGGATCATGATCAGCGCCCCGGCGAGCACCGCCACGATCACGAGGGCGAGCAGCGCGCTGAGCACGGTGAGTGTCGACGAGCTCACGCCATCGCCCCCCCGTACCCGTCGGTGAGCGCGTTCATGTAGCCGTCCTGGACCACCGCTTCCTCCACGATCAGTCCCAGCACCGGCGCCGTGGCCTGCAGCTGAGGAATATTGGCGGTGTTGGCCGCGACCGTGCCGGCCACCTCCAGCAGCGCCCCGGCCGACTTGTCGATGTCGGTCACGGTGCGGATCAGCACCAGCAGCATGGCGGCGACCGCAAGGGCGGCGACGAGTCCGATGATGAGCGCGATGCCCCAGGCGCCGTGATTGGTGAGCGCGAAGACGGTCACCTTCCCACCGCGACCTTGCGCAGCGCCCGCGCCGAATGCAGGATCCGCACGCCGGAGTCGTTGATCTGCCCGACGCCGCCCAGCGCGTCGGTCTGCTGGCGCACCTGCTCCACGCCGCCGACGGCGGCCCGGGCCTGCTTGGCGATCCGCCCGGCCAACGCCACGATCGTGATCACGATCGTCGCCGCGACGATCACCACCACGACCCCGAGCACCAGCCCGATGGTCCAACCGCTTGAAGCCCCGACAACGATGGGCACCTCACACCTCCTCGATCATTTGACGTCTCTCCTGCGCGGCCGCCCATTGGATCGACCGGACGATCGTCGTGTAACCCGTGCAGCGGCAGATCTGTCCCGAGATCGCCTCGCGGATCTCCAGGTCGGTCGGGCGCGGGTTACGGTCCAACAGCGCCCGGCCGGTCATCAGCATCCCCGGGGTGCAGAACCCGCACTGCAGACCGTGCTCGGCCTTGAACCCCTCCTGCACCGGATCGAGCCGGCCGTCGACCTCGAGGCCCTCGACGGTGCGGATCCGGTAGCCGGCGGCCGTCGCGGCGAGCACGGTGCACGACTTCACCGGCTCGTCGTCCATGAGCACGACGCACGTGCCGCAGTTAGACGTGTCGCATCCCCAATGCGTTCCGGTGAGGCCGAGGCGGTCGCGCAGGAAGTGGACGAGCAGCATCCGCGGTTCGATCTCGGAGGAGCGCTCCCGGCCGTTGACGGCGACGGTGACCTGCATCACGGCTCCGCCGTTGCGCAGGCGCGGCCGACCGCGCGGGTGAGGGCGCGGGTGGTGAGCACACCGGCGACGTGGCGCTTGTACTCCGCCGAGCCGCGCTGATCGGAGACCGGCGCGCAGGCCGCCGCGGCGGCGCTCCCGGCGCGGCGCAAGCGCTCCTCGGACGGCTCGTGGCCGATCAGCTCGGCGCGGGCCTCAGCGCACGAGATCCCCGACCCGACGGCGGCCAGCGCGACGCCGGCGTCGGCGACGCGGCCGGCCTCGTCGAGGCTGACCGACGCTCCGGCGGCGGCCACCGCCCAATCGCCGACCCGCCGGTCGACCTTCTCGTAGGCGCTTCCGGCGCGATCGGGCAGCGGCACGCGGATCTCGACCAGCAGCTCGTCGTCGTCCACGGCGGTCCGGTAGGGGCCGCGGTGAAACGCAGCCATGCCGACCACGCGCTCGCCGTCGCGCCCGCGGATGACCATGCCGGCACCGATCGCCGCACACACCGCGCTGAGGTCCTCGGCCGGATCGGCCTGGCAGAGCGCTCCGCCGATCGTGCCGCGATTGCGCACGACGGGATCGGCGATGACGCGCTCGGCGTCGGTGAAGATCGCCACCCGGTGCGCCAGCAGCGGCGACTCGAGCAACGCCCGATGGCGCGTCATCGCGCCGAGCCGGATCTCGTGACCGGCCGCGCGGACGTAGCCGAGCTCGTCGGCCAGCCCGTCGATGTCGATCAGGTACGCCGGGGTCGCCAACCGGAGCTTCATCATCGGCAGCAGCGAATGGCCGCCGGCGAGGATGCGCGCCTCGGGACCGAGCTCGCGCAGCAGGCCGAGGGCGTGCTCCACGCTCGTGGCCCGCTCGTACTCAAACGGCGCCGGGACCTGCACGGCGTCCTTTCCGCCTGCCACCTCGGCTCGTTCGGGCGAGCCGCCTCTTCTCCATGACTAGGATTTTCGCCGACGCTCGGCATCGAGTGCAACCAGAGTTAAGTGATCGCTTAGGCCAAATGACCCTCGCGCAGTTGCAGTCATTCGTGCTCGTCGCCCGCCTGGGCTCGGTCAAGGCCGCCGCGGCGGAGCTGAGGGTCACCGAGCCGGCCGTGTCGGTGGCGGTGGCCGCGCTGCGCAAGGAGCTGGGGGACGAGCTGTTCGTCCGCGACGGCCGTGCCATCGCGCTCACCGCCGGTGGGCGCCGGCTGGCGGCGCTGGCGGGCGAGATCCTCGGGCTCGCCGAGCAGGCGCGCCGGTCGGTCCAGGACTCTCCGGGACAGCCCCGGCTGATGCAGGTGGCGGTCACCACCGCCGTCGCCGAGCACATCGGGCCGCTGATCGATGCCTTCACCGCCAAGGATCCGGGGCTGGAGGTGGCGATCGACTCGACGCCCGGGGCCGGGATGGCGGAGATGCTCGAGCACCGCCGGGCGGACATCGCGCTCGGGCCGCCTCCGGCCCCCGAGCACGCCGCGACGATCGCATCGGTCCCGTTCCTGCGCTGCCGGCTGATCGTGGTGGCGGCGCCGGGCAACTCGCTGGCCGGCCGGCGTGACGTCGCTCCGGCGGAGCTGGCCCACCAGCGCTGGCTGCTCGGCCCCCCGGATCTCGATCCGACGACCGGCGCCGGGTTGCTGTGCGCCCGCTCGGGAGTGCAACCCACCGACGTCGTCGGCTACACCAGCCACGCCGCCGCCGTCGCCGCCGCGGCGGCCGGTGACGGGGTGGTACTCACCCTGGCTCACACGGTGATCGAGGAGCTGCGGCGCCGATCGCTCGTCCGCATCGACGTGCGCGGGACGCCGATGCTCGAGATGTGGCA
>DATCFW010000233.1:0-2262 GCA_036509295.1 Solirubrobacteraceae bacterium
CGCGAGGTGCAGATGGCGATGCTCCGCACCGCCGCCGACGAGGTGGCGACGCTGCCGCGGGGCGCCGCCGCCTGCATGGCGATGGGCGCGCTCGTCGAGCGCCTGCGGTCAGACGAGGCCGACGCCCGCGACGAGTTCGGCGAGCGCTTCGCCGCGCTGGCCGCCAAGGAGCAGCGCGCGCTGGTCAAGGCGACGTTCTGAGTCGGGCGGCGAGCGGTCACCCTGGTGTCGCATAGCGGTGTGATGCGCCAGCCAGCGGGGCACCCTGGCCGCAACGCGAGCTGCTTGCGGTGCGCTATCTGAGCATTCGTTTTGATATCATCGGGTCGCATGGCAAACGTGCACGTACGCGATGTTCCCGAGGATGTCCACCGCCGCCTCAAGGCGCAGGCGGCGATGGCGGGCCAGTCGTTGAACGAGTTCCTCATCGCTCGCATGGCCGACATCGCGCGGACCCCCTCGGTGACGGAGCTCGCCGAGCGCATCCGCCGGCGCGGCCAGTACGAGGGCCCGTCCAGCGCGGAGCTCATCCGCTCAGACCGCGACGCGCGGTGATTGTCGTTGACGCGTCGACGCTGACCGACTACTTGGTCGGCCGCGAACCCGCCCTGGTCGCGATGACCGAGGCGCTCGGCCCGGACACCGAGCAGCCGCTGCACGCTCCCGAACTGGTGTGGCCGGAGACGCTGAACGCGCTGCGGCGCATGGCCCTGCGCGGCGACATCAGCGACGACCGGGCAACGCAGGCCGCCCTCGAACTCTCGGAGGTTCGCCTCGTCTGCTACCCGCACGCGCCACTTCGAGAGAGCGTGTGGAGCATGCGCCACGAGTTGACGGCATACGACGCGACCTACCTCGCCGTCGCGCTCAGCCTCGACGACCCACTGCTGCTGACCGGAGACGGCGGACTCGCCGCCCGCGCGGGCGCGGTGTTGGGCGCCGACCGCGTGACGGTCACGCTCTAGCGCTCGACGCCTATGCGACACCGGTGCCGGTGGCGAGGGGAGACCCACCGGGTGTACTAGCATCGAGCCCATGGGTTACAGGCTCCTTGGCTTCGCCGTCTGGCAGGGCAGCAAGTGGTACCTGCGACGCCGCGTGAGCGGCTGGCGCGGCAAGGCCGCGATCGCCGGGGTCGGCGCGGCGGTCGTCGCCGGGGTACTGGTTGCCGGCCGGCAGGCGACGAATCAATAGTCGTTAGTCAGTTTGCGTAGCGTTTAAGCAGGGACTCGCGGTGCGCGTGACGAAAGCATCGAGCGAGACCGCACCGACGGATCGGCTTCGCGACTCGCCCCGGAATGACTGCCGCTGACATCCCCATCGCCATCGATCGCGTGGACCGAGCGCGCGGAGACGGTGACGGGATCAGACTGCGGCTGAGCGGGCGGTGGCTGCGCTCCCGGCGCGTCGAGGAGCAGGAGCCGCTGCTGGTCATTCAGCTGCACGGGCGCCGCCACCGCTTCCCGGCCAGCCGCGACGACCCGCCCGCCGGCTCACTGCCCGCCGGGTCATGGGAGGCGACGTTCACCGTTCCGGCGTGGGCCGAGCCCCGCCAGGACGGGCAGGCGGCGCTGTGGGTCGGCAACGACGTGGTCCCGGTGCCGCTCGCCGGGTCGGTGACTGCCGCTGCCCCGGCGGTGAGCCCGCCCGCCGCCGAGCCCTACCAGCGGCCTCCGGCGCCGCCGGCACTCGGTGAGGCGCGGGCCTGGCCGCCGTCGCCCGCGACCGGGTCACCGGGCGAGCTGTCCGAGCCCGCGATCGACTCCGGCCGGCCCGGACCACTGGCCGAGCTGCTGTTCAAGGAGAGCGTCTCGGCGCTCCATGCCGAGCTGGAGCAGCGCTCCGCCGAGACGGCTCGCCTGCGCAGCGCCCTGTCCAACGCTCAGTCAGAGCTCGAGGCCCGCGCCGCGATGCAATCCGCCCTGGAGTCCGCTCACGGCGATCTGCGCACCGAGCTGCAGGATCTCATGTCCGCGGTGACTGCCCAACGCGAGGACTTTGAGCGCCGGTTCGGGGACGTCGAGGACCGCCTGGCGGTCGCCGAGGCCGAGCGCGACACGGCGCGCGAGGAGCTCGCCTCCGAGCGGGCCGGCGCCCGGCGCGAGCTCGAGTCTGGCGGGGCGCAGGCGGCGCGTGAGCTGGAGTCGGTGCGGGTCGAGGCGGCGCGTGAGCTGGAGTCGGTGCGGGCTGAGGCGGCGCGTGAGCTGGAGTCCGGACGGACTGAGGCGGCGCGTGAGCTCGAGGCCGAGCGGACGCGGGCCG
>DATCFW010000234.1:0-2425 GCA_036509295.1 Solirubrobacteraceae bacterium
TGCCGTCGTCGGGCGTGAGCAGCGTCGTCAGCACCCGCACCAGCGTCGTCTTGCCGGCCCCGTTGGGACCGAGGAGACCGAGCACGGTCCCGGTCCGCACGTCGAGGTCAACACCATCGAGCGCGCGCACCTCGCCGAAGCGCTTGACCAAGCCGCGCACGGTGATCGCGGTCTCGGCGCCGACGCGGGCGGGCGGGGCGGGGGTGGACCCGGGAACGGTGGACATGCCCGGACGGTACGCGATCTACCGACTCGAGCGCCCCGACCGTCCGGACCGCCCGCCGGTCGCCACCCGGCGCGACGGCACGGCTGTCACGCGGATGGGTCGACTTTGGCTCACGGCGCCACCCTACCCGGTGGCCAACTCGCTCCCAACCCGCTTCTGGATCGCGGCGACCGCCCGGAACGCCTCGCGCA
Organism: Solirubrobacteraceae bacterium; assembly: GCA_036509295.1. Lineage (GTDB taxonomy): Bacteria > Actinomycetota > Thermoleophilia > Solirubrobacterales > Solirubrobacteraceae > Palsa-465. The sequence goes on from DATCFW010000234.1 coordinate 418, forward strand.
ACTGCGCCCGCATCAGCGCGCTCAGCTCGTGCGGATCGACGAAGTCGTCCGGGGCGCGTCCGGCGCGCAGCTGCCCGACCTGGTGCTCGAGCCGGAGGTTGTTGATCAGCTCGAACGCGTCCCGTAGCGTGTGCGCGTCCCGGGCCGCCAGGGTGCCGGCCTCGCCGGCGGCGCGCAGCCGCTCGAGCGTCGTCGCGCTCGTCACGCCGGCGGCCATCGCGCCCCAGCGCGCGAGGTCCGCGATCGGGATGATCCCGCCGCGCTTGAGGTCCAGCCGGCCGCGGTGGGTGCCAGCGTGCTCCACCACGAGCCCGCGGAACATCCGCGTCGGCGGCCGGTGCGTCAGGGCAAACCGGGCCAGCAGGCGCAGCAGCGTCGGGTAGTTGGACGCCAGGCGGAACGTGTCGGACACCGGGCTGCCGGTGTGCAGCCCCCACACTGGACGGCTGTCCACGAGCACCGAGGTGAGGATCAGCGCCTTCTGCTGGCTGGGGTCAGCGATCCAGCTGCGCGCGACCCGCTGCCATGAGGACACCGACCGCACGAACGGCGCCGCATCGGCATTGACGCCGTTCTCGTCCAGCCGCAGGCCGCAGGCCCGCAGGCCGGTCAGCACCTCCCCCGCCACCTCCAATAACTGAGAACGAGTCTTATTCTCATTCTCATTCTCATTCTCGATGTCGTGGAGGCCGTCGCGGCCGCCGTGGCGGCCGGTGTCGGCGTCGGTGTCGGGGTCGCTGTCGGGGTCGGTGACGGCGTCGGTGACGCCGTCGAACCAAACGATCGCGCTGTCGACATCGGAGCTGGGCAACGCCTCGCGCCGCGCCTGGCTGCCGAGCGCCAGCCACGCGAACTCGCCACCGACGCCCTCCCGCCGGTCGAGCGCCAGTTGCAGCAGCCGGCGGGTGAGCGCGTCGACGCAGACCGCGTACACCGACATGACGTTGGCGGCGGCCACGCCCGCGCCGAACAGGGAGATGACCATCGGGCGCAGCTCGCGGGAGATCGTGACCAGCTCGGCATCGGTGCGCGCGGTGGCGATGCGCTGGCGCAGGTAGAACGAAGACCGGGTCCGCAGCGCGACGAGATCGACGTCCTCGACGACCCCGAGGATCCCGCCCGACGCCGACAGGACCGGAAGATGACGCAGCCCGCGCTCGAACATCTCCGCCAGCACCTCTCCGGCGCGCCGGTCGGCCGTGCACGTGTACGCCGGCGCCGACATCGCCGCTGACACCGGCGCGTCGACGCTCAGCCCGGCGGCCACCACCCTGGTGCGCAGATCCCGGTCGGTGAGGATCCCGAACCCCCGCGCCCCGAGATCGACCACCACCGCCGTGCCCGGCCCGGCGCTCATCAGCAGCGCCGCCTCCCGGATCGTCGTGTCCGGGGCGCAGATCGCCGGGTCGCCGCGGATCAGACTCCCCACCGGCTCCTCAGCGGTGTTCACCGATGGCTCACGCGCCAGCATGTGGAGCTCGGTCGGCTCCTCGAGCAGCGATCGGGCCACGAACCGCAGTCCCTGCGGCGCCGACAGCAGCGCCTGGGCGCTGTCCAGGTCGATCCGGTAGCAGCTCGAGTCCTCGGCGGCGCGCGCCGTGAAGCCGGTCGGCAAGCCCGACAGCATCGAGGCATGACCGAACAGCGCGCCGGCGCCGAGCACGTCGAGCACCTTGCCGTCGGTGACGATCTCGATGGCGCCGTCGCGGACCACCCGCAGGTGCCGGACGGGCTCGCCGCCCTGGCGGAACACCGTGTCGCCGGCCGCGTAAGACTCCAGCTCCGCCGCGATGGCGACGCGCTGCACCTCAGCCGGATCGAGCGTGTCGAACGGCGCGTGCGCCCGGAGGAAGCCGGCGACCTGCCGCGCTTCCTCAGCCGTCACGTGCGATCAGTCGCGCCCAGGGACGATCACGGCGCCGCTTCGCCCAGGTGGACATGGTCGCCCGCGAGCACCGGGACGTCGGCGCGGTGCTCGAGCAGCACGTCGTCGCCCTTGTGGCGCTGG
>DATCFW010000235.1:0-8322 GCA_036509295.1 Solirubrobacteraceae bacterium
CCCGGGAGGACCCCGCCAACGCTCGTCTGGCCCGGCCGGCCGCGGACCTGCCCGTCCTACCTGTACAACCTGCTGAAGCGCAACGCCCCGCTGAGCGCGCGGGACCTGACGGTCACCGGGCTGGCGCTGCCGCTCATCCCGGTCGCGGCCGCCGCGGAGCTGGTGGCGGCGATCGCTCACCGGGGCGGGACGATCGCGGTGCTGGCTCGGCGGGCGTGAGCCGGACCCGATGCCCCGATCCGCACGAGCTACCATTGGGGTCATGGAAGGAAGTGGATTCGGCGGTATGTTCGGCGACCCGGACGATCTGCAGCGCCGGCTCGGGGAGTTCGCCGAGCAGATGCAGGGCGCGCAGCGGCTGGCGTGGGCTGACAATGCCATCAAGCTCGCCGTCGATCTGACGGTGGCGGCGATGAACCGCGCCAACATTCAGGGGACGACCGAACAGCAGGCCGAGCAGTTGCGGTCCGTGATGGCGGTCATCTTCCCCGAGGCTGTAACGCTCGTGCGCGAAGCGCGCGAGGGCCTTCAGTAAACCCGCCCGCCCGCGCTCCCCCAGCGGTCAGCGCCGCCGACACGCACGTTGCCGTGCGCTGAGGAAGGACAGACGCCATGGTTCTGAAGCTCATACGAGCCGCTTGCACGGTCGCCCTCATCTCAGTCCTCGCCGGCTGCGGCGGCGGCACCAGTGCCGGGACGAGCACCGGCGCCACCAACGCGGCCGCCGGAGCGACCACCGCGGGCAGCCCGACGAGCTCGACCCCGACGACGACCACGCCGACGGTGTCCACGGCCGTCACAACGAGCTCGACCGCCACGACGACGAGCACCCCGTCGACGTCGTCGTCCACCACGACGCGGACGTCGTCCACGCACACCCAGACGCACCCGCAGACGACGACCGCGAGCACCAGCGGCGGCTGCGGAGGGGACTGCCAGCCCAACGGGACGCCCGCGGTCCCGGGCAGCAAGCCGCCGGTCAACGGCGCGTGCAGCGCGGGCTACACCTACCTGCCCCCGCAGGACGGCGGACCGGCGCTCTGCATCCCGCAGGGCGGCGGGGACACGAGCACGACGTCCACCAACTGATCCCCGCGGCGCGGCCTACGACTTGGTGATGGCCGCCAGCACGAGGTCATCGTGCTGGGCCGGCTTGACCTTGCGCAGGATGTCCGTGATCGTGCCGTCGGGGTCGATCACGAATGTCGTGCGCTCGTTGCCCATGTACGTGCGGCCGTACATGGACTTCTCCACCCACACGCCGTAGGTCTCGCCGACCGTGTGGTCCTCGTCGGCCAGCAGCGGGAAGCCGAGCTCGTACTTGGCGTGGAACTTGGCCACGGCCTTGACCGGGTCGGGCGAGACGCCGAGCACGACCGCGTCGGCCTGTTCGTAGTCAGCGCGGTGATCGCGCACCCCGCACGCCTGGGTGGTGCAGCCGGGCGTGTCGGCCTTGGGGTAGAAGTAGAGCACGACGGTCGTGCCGCGCAGACCCGACAGGGTGACGGGGTTGCCGTCCTGATCGGGCAGGGTGAAGTCGGGAGCGGTGTCGCCGGGGTTCAAGGACATCGGCCGGTGGGTGGGACCTTACTTCAGCAGGCGCGAGAGGCGGCGGTCTTTGAGCAGCTTACCTTCGGTCTGGCAGGTGGGGCAGTAACACATCACGTAGTCCTCGTAGAACACCGCCTCGAGCTGATCGCCGCACCGCGGGCAGGGCTCGCCGTTGCGGCGGTGGACGCGCAGCGGCATGGGCAGCTTGTCGGGGATCGGCAGCGTCAGATGCTCCTCGTAGTGGGCGAGCGCGCGCCCGAGCTCCGTAACGATCGCCACCCGCAGACGCTCAGCCTCCTCGTCGGACAGCTCCGAGCCGCGCTTGAACGGCGACAGCTTGGCGGCGTGGAGGATCTCGTCGACCCACGAGCGTCCGATGCCGGCGATCACGCGCTGATCGCGCAGCACGCCGTGCAGCGGGCGGGGCGCGTCGAGCAGTGGCCCGAGCGGCGGCGGGTCCGGATAGGCCTCGGGGCCGAGGGTGGCGATGTGCTCCTCGTCCTGGAGCCCCTCGGGGGTGAGCAGCTTGACCCAGGCCGCCTGCTTGGTCCCGAACTCCCGCAGGCGCAGCTCGCGTCCGTCGGCGAGGCGCACGAGCAGCCGCGAGGACCGGTCGCGCAGCGAAGCGCGGGCCTCGAACAGCTGGAGGCGGCCGGCTGACATGAGGTGGATGAGCAGCGACAGGTCATCCTGCACGCCGACCACGAACAGCTTGCCGCGGCGGCTGATCCCGGTCAGCGTACGGCCCTCGATCGCGCTCAGCGGCGGGTCGAACGAGCGCAGCGCATTGATGCCCGGCGTGAGCACCGACTCGATCTCCGCGCCCGCGACGGCAGCCCCGATCCGGCGGGCCGTGACCTCCACCTCGGGCAACTCTGGCATCTCCTTGATGAGGGTAGTGCGATCGCCGCAATCGTTCGCAGATCGGTTATGAAGAACCGTCTTACAGAAACGGCCCCAATTGTTCACGCGCCTTCAGTTTCGCTTTACGGAGAATGAGAAAACTGACTGCCATGAGCGACCTACTAGCAATCTTCGGACAATCGGACAGCGACAGTGAGCTGATCCAGGAGATCGCCAGGCTCCACCCCACACGGGTCACGGTGCTGATCGAGGACATGGGCGTCGACCTGGCCTTTGACGACACACCGAACGGGATCGAGCTGCGCGATCGCCTCGCCGCCCTGATGGCGGCCATCGAGCGTGACACCGGGGCGACGGTGACCGGCCTGGCCGGATCCCGCGACCAGCTGATCGGGTGGCGCTTTGACCGCGAGGTGACCGGCCGGACGCCGGTCACCGTCTGACCCGGCCGATTCCCGGCCCACCGCCGGACGGACGGGCGGGGCGCGACGGCGCCCGGGCGGGGTGAGCCGGCGCCCGCGCCGGGCGGGGGCGCGGCATCGCCGGTCAGGCACCAGTGGTTCCTGCCGCAAGCGCCGGGAACCGACTAGGCTGCGGCAGCGATGAGCGCCACCATCGCCCCCGACGACATCGTCCAGACCCACGCCGAAGGCGCCGCCAACGCCCGCGAGCCGCTGCTGGTACTGGATCCCCTGCGGACGTTTCTCGCCGCCCACGAGCTGCCGGCGCCCGCCGACCTGACCGCCGCACCGATTGGGGACGGCCATTCCAACGTGACGTTCGCGCTGTCCACCGGTGTCGTCCTGCGGCGGCCGCCGCGTGGCCCGCTCCCACCAAGCGCGCACGATGTGCTTCGCGAAGCGAGGCTGCTGGGCGCGCTGGAGCCGACCGCCGTGCGGGCCCCGCGCGTGCTGGCCGTGTGCGACGACGCCGCCGTGATCGGCGTCCCGTTCTACGTGATGGAGCGAGTGCAGGGTGAGGTCATCACCGATGCCCTTCCGGCGCCGCTCGACGGCGACGAGCAGCGGGCACGGATCGCCGACGAGCTCATCGACGGCCTGGTGGAGCTGCACGGCGCCGACTGGACCGAGCTGGGGCTCGACGGGTTCGGCAAGCCGACCGGCTACCTGGAGCGCCAGCTGCGCCGGTTCACCGGCCTGTGGGAGCACAACCGCACCCGGGAGATCGAGGAGCTCGACGAGGTCGGCGCATGGCTGGCCGCGCACCTTCCCCGGTCACCGGCCGCCACGATCGTCCACGGCGACTACCGGCTCGGCAACACGATCTTCGCCGGCCGCGCGCCGGCGCGGTTGGTGGCGATCCTGGATTGGGAGATGGCGACGATCGGCGACCCGCTCGCCGACATCGGGTACCTGATGATCCACTGGCTGCAGGCGTCCGATCCACCGAGCCGGTTCACCCTGCACAACGTCACGGCGCAGCCCGGATTCCCCACCCGATCGGAGCTGGTCACGCGCTACGAGCAGCGGACGGGTCGCTCGGTGCAGTCGTTGGACTGGTACGTGACGCTCGCGATGTGGAAGGCGGCGGTGTTCATGGAGGGCAACTACAAGCGGGCGGTGGCCGGAACCACCGACGATCCGTGGCTGAAGACGTTCGGCGCGGGCGTGGTGGAACTCGCCCAGCGGGCGCTGGACGTCACCCATCACGGCTTCTAGCCGCGGGCGCCGCCAGACTCATCCCAGTGCCCTAACGCTATGACCGAGCGCAATCCCTACCGTGGCCTGCTCGTCGACTGGGGCGGCGTGATGACGACCAACGTCTTTCACTCGTTCCATGCCTACTGCGAGGCGGCCGGGATCGATCCCGACGCCGTCGGCGAACGGTTCCGCTCCGATCCCGACAGCCGCGAACTGCTGATCGGGCTCGAGACGGGCGCGATGCCCGAAGACGAGTTCGAGCGCCGGTTCGGCGCCATTCTGGGCGTGCCCGGAGAGGGGCTGATCGCGCGGCTGTTCGCCGGCGGCCGGCCCGACGAGGCGATGCAGAACGCGGTGCGCGCGGCCCGGGCCGCCGGCGTCCGCACCGGGTTGATCTCCAACTCGTGGGGCACCGGCCGCTATGACCGGACGCTGCTCGCTGAGCTGTTTCACGGAATCGTCATCTCCGGCGAGGTGGGGATGCGCAAGCCGACGCCCGACATCTACCTCCTCGGCGCCCGGGCGATCGAGTCAGAGCCCGACGTCTGCGTGTTCGTCGACGACCTGAAGTTCAATCTGGCGCCGGCGCGCGAGCTCGGGATGGCGACCGTCCTGCACGTTGACGCCACCGAGACGATCGATGAGCTGGAGCGGCTGCTGGCGGTGGACCTGAGGTTGGGGTGAGGCGTCGCCGCCCTCCCGCGCTGGCGCTGGTCGCAGCGCTGGCGCTGCTGATGACGCTGGCGGTGGCGGGCTGTGGATCGACGTCGCTGTCGGCGCAGCAGCTTCATGCCGGCGCGCGGCGAGCGTGCCGGGCGGCGGTCCGCCGTATGCACACCATCCCAACGCCGGAGCTGCCGGCCGCCGGCGCCGGCTTCATCAAGCGTGGCATCGCGGTGTTCACGCCGGAGCTCGCCGCGCTGGAACGGCTGCGCCCCGGAGCCGAGCTGGCCAAGCGCTACGCGCGGGCGGTCACCGTCACCCGGGCGGAGCTGACCGCGCTGCGGTCCACCGTGATTGGCCTGAGGGCAGGCAACGACCCCGTCGTGGCGATCAAGACGCTCCAGCAGCAGCTGCTGGCACTCGAGCAGCGCGCCGCGTCGGCCTGGGCCGGCGTCGGCGTCCCGGACTGCGCGGGCACTTGAGGGCCGGCCAGGAGACGGCACCGGCCCGGCATGACAGTGCGATACCGGGAGCCGGAACGACTAAGCGCCGCCAGCTGAGCGGCCCCTCACGATCGACGGCGGGGACGTTCGACGGCGCGGGTCCGTCAGCCGGCTGACCCGCGCGCGGCGATCAGTCCCGGGCGCCGCGCCCGTACAGCAGCTTGAAGAAACGCCGCAGCATCATCGTCTGACGAGCCTTGTACGGGAACATGAACGGCTCGCGCTTGAGCCCGTGGCGGGTGACCAACAGCGATTGGACCTTGGTGTATTTGCGGATGCCGTTGGCGCCGTGCCGGGTGCCGAGACCGGACGCCTTCCAGCCTCCCATCGGCAGGTTGAGCGCGGTGTAGTTGATCTGGGCGTCGTTGACGCACACGACGCCCGCCTCGATCCGGCGGGCGAGCGCCTCGCCACGATCGGTGTCCTGGGTCCACACCGAGGCCTGGAGCCCGTAGGCGGAGTCGTTGGCGAGCCTGACCCCCTCCTCGGCGTTGGCGATCTTCATGATCGGCAGTGTCGGGCCGAACGTCTCCTCGGTCATGCACTTCATCGAGTGGTCGACGTCGACGAGCACGGTCGGCTCGAAGTAGCGGCCGCGCTCGGAGTGGCCGTGGCCGCCGGTGAGGATCTTCGCGCCCTTGGCAACGGCATCGTCGACGTGCTCCTGCACGATGTCGAGCTGGGGTCCGAAGATGACGGCGCCGACGTCGACGGTGCCGATGGCGGTGGGCTCGCCCTGGCGCAGCCCTCGGACGCTCTCGGTCACCTTGGCGACGAACTCGTCGTAGACGGCCTCCTCGACGTAGCAGCGCTCGACCGAGATGCACACCTGCCCGGCGTTGTTCATGGACCAGAACGCGGCCGCGTTGGCGGCACGATCGATGTTGGCGTCGGCGCACACGATCATCGGATCCTTGCCGCCGAGCTCCAGATAACCGGGGATGAGGCGGTCGGCGGCGGCCTTCATGACCGCCTTGCCGGTGCGGGTGGAACCGGTGAACATGATGCAGTCCACCTCGGCGATCAGCGCCGCGCCGGTGGCGCCATCGCCGGTGGCAACCTGGAAGACGTCCTCGGGCAGACCGCATTCGCGCATCATCTCGGCCATCAGCAGCGAGCTGAGCGGCGTCACCTCCGAGGGCTTGAGGATCACGCTGTTGCCGGCCATCAGCGCGGGGATGCAGTCACCGAACGAGTTGACGATCGGGTAATTCCAGGGCCCGATCACGCCCACCAAGCCGAGCGGCACGTAGCGAACGAGCAGCTTCTTCCCGGCGGCGACCGGGTTGTTCCATGACGGCACGCGCTCGTCGGCGAGATAGCCGGCCGCCTCCTTGGCCCAGAAGCCAAGCGCCGTGACGGTGATGCCGAGATCGGCAAGCTGGGCGTCCTCGTAGGTCTTGCCGGTCTCGGCGACGACCGAGTCCAGGACCCGCTCGGCGTTGTCGAGCATCCATTTCTGGGCGCGGCGCATGACGCGGGCGCGGCCATCGAAACCGATCGCCTCCCACTGGGGCTGGGCCAGGCGGGCGCGAACGGCCATCGCCGACAGCTCGACGGCGCCGAGCACCGGAACGGTGGTGATCGGCTCGCCGGTCGCCGGGTTCTCAACCCCGATCGTGGCGGACGCCCGGGTGCCGTTGGTCTGTGCCGGTGTGTCCTGCTCCACGCTCGCCATCGCTGCTCCTTGTGCGGCTCGTTGAGATCTCAAACCCAATCTACTCAAGCGGGGCGGGAGACCCGGCTCCACAGCGGGCGCAGCAGCACGACGGCGAGCGGCAGCGCCAGCACCAGGTAGAACGCCGACAGCAGGGTCCCGACCAGTGCCGAGGGCGCCAGGGACGCCAGCCGGTGGCAATAGCGCAGCGATAGGATCACGGCGAAGGCGACCGTGAGCGCCGACCACACCAGCGACGCGATGGCGTAGATCAGCAAGCGCCGATCGGCAGTCCCGTCACCACGCCCGGAGAGCACGCCGTAGAGACGGCGGGAGGCGCGACGGCGCAGGCCCGGCTCGCGCAGGAGATCGACGAGGACGTGATACCCGTCGCGCTCCATCAGCGGGTTAAGGTTGAACAGGGCGCCGACATAGCCGCCGAACGCGAGCTGGAACAGGACGTCGCGAGCGCCGCCGGGCGCCGCCAGCCAGCAGGCCAGCGCACTCGCCCCGCCGATCACGACGTCGCTCGCCGGGCCGGCCAGGCTGATCATCATCCGTCGCCGCCGGGACTCGAACCAGGCGTCGGTGGTGTCCACGAACACGTAGGGGGAAACCAGCGCGACCTTGATCCCGGCGCGCGACACCGGCCGGCCGAAGGACTCGGCGATCAGCCCGTGGGCGAGCTCGTGGCAGACGACGAGCGCAAACCGTCCCAGCACGAACACGAGCGCACCGAGGCCGACGCGCCGGGCAACGACAAACGGCGTCCCGTAGCGGCCGATGACCAGCGCGGCAGTCGCTACCGCGCCGGTGACCGCATCCTGCTCACGCTCGCTGCGGCGCACTACGTCCCCGAGCGGATCGTGGTCCGGATCCGCGACGGCGCGCTGCCGGCGGTGGGCCTGTTGTGATCGTGACGACCCGAATCGAAGCGGTCGCCGGCGCGACGGGGGTGGCTCGTGTCTGACCAGCTCGAGCGCACCGCCGAACTGATCGAGCGGCTGCTCGGCGATCCCGAGCTGCGCCGCCGGTTCCGAACCGACCCGGCGACGATCCTGGTGCAGGCGGGCGTGCCCGAGCTCGCCGCCGACCTGCGCCCGGGAGGCCGTACCCTGATGACCCTGGAGCTGCGTGAGTCCCGGTCCAGCCTGGCCGGGATGCTCGTGGCCGCGGCCGCCGAGGGGATCGACTTCGCCCATCTCGCCGAGCACGCCGCTCCGGAGCTCGCCCACGACGCCGGCCATGCGCTCGATCGCCTGGTCGCGCAGCCCAAGCCCGCCACGCCGGTCCACGACGCCGCCGCCCACTCCGCCGCGGCCGCGCCCGCCAAGCCGAGCATCGGGCCGCCCGCCCGGATCCGCAAGCTCGCGTCGCCCGTGGCGTCGGCTCACCCGGTTGCGTCGGCTCACCCGTTTGGGCC
>DATCFW010000236.1:0-5495 GCA_036509295.1 Solirubrobacteraceae bacterium
TGAACGCTCGCTCGATGGCAGCCGCACGCAGACTTGGCTTCATTTATGAGGGGACCTGGCGCAACGCCATGATCTACAAGGGGCGCAACCGTGACACCGCATGGTTCGCGATGACCGACACAGACTGGGGCGTTCGCAAGAGCGTAATCTCGGATTGGCTGGACCCCGGGAACTTCGACCCGAACGGGCAACAGCGCTCCGCGCTGTCCCCTCTGACCGCGCGCTGCGGCGCGTTGTCAGGGCCATGAGGAGCCTCCTGGGGCGAGGCTCAAGCGGGGCGGCGGCGACGATCAGTCGCCCGTCTCGCCGGCGGTCAGCTTGCGCCGGGCGCGGCTCAGCTGGCGCTCGACCGTCCGCCTCGTCGCGCCGGTCTCGTCGGCCATCTCGGCGTAGCTGAGGCCGACGCCCTGCAGCCAGACGAGCTGGCGCTGGCGTGCTGACAGCGATCGCAGCGCCTCGAGTCGCTCCCGGTGGCCCACGATCTCCTCCGCCGAGGGGCCGAGCACCGACTCGCCGAGGTGCACCCGCTCGTCGATCAGCGCCTCGAGCGAGAGCTCGAACTGCTCGCGGCGCAGCAGCTTGAATGCCTCGCGCATCGCCGTGGTCACCAGCCAGGCGACGGCCGTGTCATGGCCGACGCGCTCCCGATGCGTCACCAGCCGCGCCCAGGCGACCTGACACGCATCCTCGATCACCGTCTCGGGGGCGCGTACCTCGTGGCGCACCAGCCGGTGCACTTGGGCGGCGCGGCGCTCGAACAGCGCACCGACATCGGCGATCTCGCCACACGCCCGCTCGTCATCCAGCTGCGCCTCTACAGACATGTCCGACCCTCCTGAATGTAATTGAGACTAATTATTTACGTTTCAACCTAGCAAGACGCCGTTCCATTTACTAGGCTTGGCGGACTTCATTTGGCTCAACTATATTCAAGGAGGCTCTTGTGCCCGTAGCTCTTCCGGCGGTCGTCACCGCCCACCCCGATCTCCAGGGACTGCCGGGGAGCAACGTGCTCCAACAGTTGGTCAACGGCGCCGAGGCGTGGGCACTGGTGATCGCGCTGCTGGGCGCGTTCGTCGGCGCCGGGCTGTGGGCGGTGGCGTCCCACAGCCAGAACCATCACTACGCCGCCCGGGGTCGGATGGCGGCACTCACCTCCGGCGCGGCGGCGTTGACGGTCGGCGCCGCCCCCGGATTGGTCAACTTCTTCGCCCACCTCGGGACCACGGCGAAATGAGCAGCGTCGCGCGAACCACTGCCCTGCTGGCAATCGTGGTCACCGCGGCGTTCTGGGCAGCGCCGCCCCCGGCCTCCGCCGTCAGCCCGGGCGGGGTCCTCTGCTCGCTCACGGGGTTCGTCAGCGGGGCCCTGGGCAAGCTCTGCACCGTCGCCACCCATGCCGGCCGGGTGCTCAGCGCCGGCCAGAAGCTCGCCGGCGGTCATCTCGGCGGTGCCCTCGGGGCGCTCACCGGCGCCGGCGGCGGCGTCAAGCGCGCAGCCACGACCGCGATCGGGCTGGCGGCGATTGCCACCGCGGTCGTCGTCGGCGCTCACTTTGCACTGAAGGCGACGGCCGGTGTGATCGCCGACACCACCACTCCCAATCTCCGAAGTACGTGGTTCTCGGCGTTCTACTGGCGCATGGCCGCGGTGTCGGCGCTGCTCACGGTGCCATTCCTGTTCGCGGCCGCGATCCAGGCGATGATCCGATCCGACCTCGGCCTGCTGGCGCGCGCGGCGTTCGGCTACCTGCCGCTCGGACTGCTGGCGGTGGGCATCGCCGCTCCGTTGACGATGCTACTGCTGGCCGGGTCCGATGAGATGTCGGCGATCGTGTCGTCCGCGTCCGGCAACGCGGGTCTCGCGTTCCTCGATCGCGCCGGGGGCGCCGGGGGCGCGATCTCCGCCGTGAGCGGCGACTTGTTCGTGACGTTCTTCATCGCTCTGCTCACCACGGCGGCGACGATCACGCTCTGGGTCGAGCTGCTCATCCGCCAGGCGGCCGTCTACGTGATCGTGCTGATGCTGCCGCTGTTCTTTGCCGCGCTCGTGTGGCCGGCGCGACGGATCTGGGCGGCGCGCGCCGTCGAGACGCTGGTGGCGCTGATCCTCTCCAAGTTCGCGATCGTCTCCGTGCTCGCGCTCGGCGGCGCGGCGCTCGGCCACACCGTCCTGCCCGGTCTGGCGTCGGACCTAAGCGGAGCGACGCTCGTGCTGCTCGCCGCGTTCACGCCGTGGGCGCTGCTGCGGCTGCTGCCGCTCCACGAGCTCGCCGGCGCGGCGGCGGGCGGCCTAAGCGCCGGGCGGCGCGGCGTGATCCCGTCGCTCGGCGGTGCCGACGCGGCCAGCGATCGGGTCGGGCAGCCGGCCGAGGAGCCTCAGCAGCTGCGGGCGGCGATGGAGACCAGCTCCGGCACGAGCGGACGCGGCACGAGCGGCAACGGCGCTGGGGGGAACGGCGCTGGCGGCGACACGAGCGGCGCCGCCGGCACGAGCGCCCGAGTTGCCACGGGCGGCACGCGCGCCGCCGCCGATGCGAGCGACCCTGATAGAGCGGGTTCGCCGATACTGGCCGCCCCCGCGGCGGGAGCCGGCGCGTCCGCGCCCGCGGGCACCGCGGTGACCGGTGCCGTCGCCAGGCCTGCGGACGCCGCGGAGGACGAGCCGGCGGGCGGGCACGGCCCGGTGCCAGGCCCACTTGGGGCACCGCGCCGATCATGGCGGACGCTCGATCTGCACGACGATCACGACCTGCTCGACGACCACCCACTCGTCGACGACGCGCCGGTGGTCGACGAGTCGCTGGAGGCCGACGATGACTGACCGTCGCCTCACCTACACGTTCGGTCCCCTCGAGCGCCGCGGCATTCTCGGTCCGATCCGGGCGGGGCAGGCCGGGTTCATCGCCGGGGGTGGCGTGCTCGCGATCGGCGCGCTCGACGCCGCCCCCTCGGCGGCGGGCGCGCTGGTGGCGGTGGCGGTGCTCGCCGCGACGACAACCGCGGCGTTCGCCCCGCTCGGCGGCCGCAGTGCGGAGGAGTGGTTGCCGATCGTGCTCGCCTTCTTCCGGCGGCGGAGCCGGCGGCGGCACTCCGTCTCGGCGGTGGCGGCCGCGGGCACGGTGACCGGCGACGCGGGCCGCCGCGGGCTGGGCCGGGGCACACCGGCAGCGGACCCGCCACGGGCCCTGCGCGATCTGCGGATCGTTGCCGCCGAGTATCAGGGGCGCCAGATCGGGGCGCTGACCGAGCGATCCGGCCGCCGCCTGACCGCGGTGCTGGCGTGCCGGGTGGTGGCGTTCGGGCTGCTCGATCGCGAGGCGCAGGAGCGCCGGCTCGCCCGCTGGGGGACCGTGCTCACCGCGGCCGGCGGCACGGCGATCCGACGAATGCAGTGGTTGGAGCGAACCGCACCGGCGCAGGGAGATGAGCTGGCCCGCTGGGTCCACGAGGAGCGCGACCCCGCGGTGCCATTGCGCGGCACGCCGATGATCGAGTCCTACCTGGAGCTGATCTCTTCCAGCGCCCAGGTCAGCCAAGAGCACGAGATCCTGCTGGCGATCCAGGTGGACGCGCAGCGCATCCGGGAGCGCGGCGCCGACGCGGTCACCCGCGCGCTGCTGGAGCAGACCGAGCGCGTGGCCCAGAGCCTGGAAGCGGCCGAGGTGACGGTGCTCGGCGCGCTCAGTCCGGGGCAGCTGGCGCGGGCGCTGCGGACCGCGTTTGACCCGTACGCCCAGGCGGAGCTGACCGCGCTGCACGCCGCCGATCCCGGGCGCGACGGCCTGGATGAGGTTAACGCCTGGCCACTCGGCGCCCGCGAGGCGTGGGATCACTACCAGTGCGACGGCGCGCTGCACGCCACCTACTGGATCGGCGCCTGGCCGCGCGTCGACGTCTCGCCGATGTTCATGGACTCGCTGCTCGGCCAGTCCGGCGCCGTCCGCACCGTGGCCGTCACGTTCGAGCCGCTCGCGGCGGATCGCTCGACTCGCGAGGTCGAGGCGGCGGTCACCCGCGACCGAGCCGACCGCGAGCTGCGGGCGCGCTTCGGGCAGTCCGAGACCGCCCGCCAGCGGCAGGCGGTCGAGGCGACCCAGCGCCGCGAGGCCGAGCTGGCTGCCGGACACACCGAGGTCCGGCTCAGTGGCTTCGTCACCGTATCGGGCCGCGATCCCGACGATCTCCGGCGCGCCTGCGCCGAGGTGCTCGACCATGCCGCCCGCGCGCGACTGGAGCTGCACCGCCTCTACGGCCAGCAGGCCGAGGCGTTCGCCTTCACGTTGCCGCTCGGTCGGGGGCTGCGATGAGGCTGGCGTCGGCGCAACGACCGGGGCATCGGTGCACCACCCGCCATGCCCAGGCGATCTACCCATTCGTCAATCCCGGTGGGCTCGGCGGCCGCGGGGTTTATATCGGACGGGACTCCGGTGGTGGCGCGTTCTGTTATGACCCGTGGGTCCTGTACGGCGAGGGGACGCTCGACGATCCGAACGTGATCGTGCTCGGGAAGCTCGGGCAGGGCAAGAGCGCGCTGGTCAAGACGCTGCTGTGGCGGATGCTGCTGTTCGGGCGCCGAGCGTTCGTGCTCGACGTCAAGCGCGAGTACGGCCCGCTGTGCGAGGCGGTGGGCGTCCAACCGATCTCATTGATCCCCGGTGGCGGCGTACGGCTCAACCCGCTCGCCTCGCGACCCGAGGAGCACGCCCAGCTCGAGCTGCTGCGTGCGGTGGGGGTGGCCGCTCTGGGTGAGCCGCTCACGCAGCTCGAGGCGGCGGCGCTCCGCGAAGCGCTGCGCGTCGTGCGCGCCCGCGGCACCGGCGAGCCGACGCTGCCGGAGATCGCCGCGGTCCTGTTCGCGCCCGTCGACGCGATGGCCCGCCAGCTGCGGACGACGACCGGCGACCTGGCGGCCGACTCGCGCCGGGCCGCGCTCGCCCTCCAGGATCTGTGCGAGGGACCGCTGCGGGGGATGTTCGACGGTCCGACGACGCCCGGCCTCGACCTCGATGCCAAGCTGCTCGTCCTCGACCTGCACGCCGTCCGCGACTCGCCGGCGGTGGGGATCCTCATGGCCTGCGCCAGCGCCTGGATCAGCGCGCTGCTGGCGCGGACCGCCGAGCGTCCCGGGCGGGAGCGGCTGATCAACGTCGCCGACGAGTCGTGGAAGATCGTGCAGCACACCGGTCTCGGCGAGTGGTTTCAGTCCAACTTCAAGCTCGCCCGGCAGTTCGGGGTGATGAACCTGGTGGTGCTGCACAAGCTCGCCGATCTGCAGGCGGCCGGCGACGCCGGCTCGCGCGCGGCGCGGATCGCCGAGGGCCTGGTCGCCGACGCGTCGACACGGATCGTCTACCACCAGGACGAGAGCCAGGTTCCGCTCACGCGGTCCCTGCTCGGGCTGTCTGACAGCGAGGCGCGGCTGATCTCGATGCTGTCCCCCGGACAGGCGCTGTGGCGCGTGGGGTCGCGGTCATTCATCGTCGCGCACCACCG
>DATCFW010000237.1:0-7859 GCA_036509295.1 Solirubrobacteraceae bacterium
TCCGCCGCCGTCTCCTCCAGCACTTCCGCGCGACGGCCGGCGATGACCACCGTGGCGCCGCAGCGGACGAGCTCCGTCGTCGCCGCCTTGCCGAGGTTGGTCCCACCGCCGGTGACGAGCGCCACCGTTCCGGCCAGCGCCTCCGGGGCGAAGATCCGCGAGGGCTCCAGTGCCTATTCCCCCAGGACCTTGATCACGAGGCGCTTGGGACGGCCCCCGTCGAACTCGCAGTAGAAGACCTGCTGCCACGGCCCGAGGTCCAGCCGGCCGTCGGTGACCGGCACGACCACCTGGTGATGGACGAGCAGGTTCTTGAGATGAGCGTCACCGTTGTCCTCACCGCCCCGGTGGTGGCGGTAGTCGCCGGGCTCGGGCAGCAGCTCGCGGGCCACCTCGTTGACCGGCTCGGTCCAGCTCGGCGGTGCGATCTTGTCCAGCCACTCCAGCGTGTCCTCTTGCAGTCCGGGCTCGTCGTCATTGATCCAGACTCCGGCGGTGATGTGCATCGCGCACACCAGAACCATGCCCTCGGCGATCCCCGCCTCGTGGACGGCGCCGGCCACGTCCTCGGTGATGCGGACGAACTCCCGGCGGCGGGAGGTGTTGAAGGTGCGGTAGACGGTGTGCGACAGCATCGGACGGGGCCGCGAAGAAGCAGGGGAGCCGGGATTCGAACCCGGATTCACGGTTTTGGAGACCGCGCGCATAGCCATTAACTCACTCCCCTATGCGGATCAGCGATGGTACCGGCCGGGCTTGACCCGTGAACCTCACCGCGCTGGAGCGTCTGCGCCTGGATGACCGCAGGGAAGCGGCGCGGGGACGACGGGTGGTGGGTGATGCGGGCGGAGGGATTCGAACCCCCACGGGCTCACGCCCACCGGCACCTAAAGCCGGCGTGTCTACCGTTTCACCACGCCCGCGGCGACGGTCCGAGGATTGTGAGGCACGCCGAGCGGGAATGCTTACGGCGTGCCGATCGACGCCTCGCCCACCCTGGCCACAGTCCGTACGTGCGGATCCGCGCTTCGCCACGCTGAAACCGCCGCACGCAGCCCCTTCAGAATGTAAGGTCCGCAACATGGCACAGGTACGCAACGTCCGACCGGGATATGCGGTCATTCATCCCAACCGGGACAAGGCGATCTGCAAGCTGACGAAGCTGATCGTCGTGGGGATCCTGCTCGCGTCGGTTGTCCTGATGATGGTTCTGACCATCGGCGGCTGGAGCAAGCTCCAGGGCATGAAGCCGGTCAACTTCATCTGGTCCGCGCTGTTCATCTTGGTTGGGTTCTACATCGCACGGTGGGCCCGTGGACTGCTGCCGATTGCCGCGGCGCTGGCGATCCTGTTGCTGATCATCGCCGCCGTCGCCGCGTTCGGGCTCGACGGCACGAGCTGGTTTGACCGCAACCACCACGGATTTGGCGCCGCCCAGTCGATGTTCGGTGGCAAGGGACTCGGCACCAACGTGCTGGGGACGCTCACCGTTCTCCTCATCCCGGTCGAGGTTGCCCTGATCGTGATGGCGATGATCGCCTTCGCCCAGGGCTGGAACGTGGAGATCGAGGTGACCGAGGACGAGGCGCGGCGCCGCGGCTCCAAGGCGATTGCCCGCGGCCCCGAGGCAGCCACCCCGGCGTAGCCCGATCCGGGCGAAACTGCTCACCCCCACCATACGGCGGGTGGGATTCGAACCCACACGTCCCGAAGGACAGCGGCTTTTGAGGCCGCCGTGTCTACCGTTCCACCACCGCCGCGAACGCGCAAAGTGTAGGTGGTGCGATCCGCCCGGCACGAGACGGCGCCCGACCCGCGACACCGCGGCACGTCCGCCACGCCGCCGCCGGTCCCAGCCTGGATCAGCCGCCGAGGACGAGCGCCAGCAGCTCGTCGGCAAGGGCCCGGGGCGCGGCCAGCAGGCCCGGCGGACCCTCGGCTCCGGCCTCGAGCACCCGCAGCTCGAACCCGGCCCGGACGGCGATCAGCCCGCCGGCGGCGTGGTCCCAGGGCTTGACGCCGCGTTCGTAGTAGGCGTCATACCGGCCGCAGGCGCACCACACCAAGTCCAGCGCGGCGGCGCCGGCCCGCCGGATGTCACGGACCCGGGGCAGGATCCGCGTCAGCGTCGCCGCCTGCCGGGCGCGGGTCTCGGCGTCGTAGGCAAAACCGGTGGCCACCAGCGCGTGACCGAGATCCTCGCGGTCGGCACCGGAGATCTCGGCTCCGTTGAGCGTCGGCGGCCCCGACCGCGTGGCGGCGAACGTCTCCTCGCGGATCGGGTCGAGCACGACGCCGACCACTGCCCCATCGCGGTCCTCGCAGGCGACGCTGACCGCGAATTGCGGAATCCCGAACAGGAAGTTGATCGTGCCGTCGAGCGGATCGATTACCCAGCGCAGATCGCCGACGCCGGTCTCCCCTCCCTCCTCTCCGAGGATCGCGTCACCGGGGCGCCGCTCCGAAAGCACGCGGCGGATCGCCGCCTCGGCCGCGAGATCGGCCTCGGACACCAGATCGGTCGGTCCGCTCTTGGCGCGGATGCCCGGCTGGCGGTGGCCGAACCGCGGCCGCAGCTCGGCCGCCGCCGCGCGCGCCGCCTCGTGGGCGACGGCGAGCAGTTCGTCCTCGGATGCGCTCATCGAGGATCGGTTGTACTAGATCGCGCTCGCCGTCCGTCGGCGGGTGCCGGCGCCGGTGCCGACGACGGCGCCGGCGCGGGGGCGGGGCGCCCCTGGAATCATGCGCGTCCCATGCGAGCCGCCGAGACAGCCACCGCTCTCACGGAGTTCGACCAGCGGGGCGGGGGGACCGACGCCGAGCGGCGGGCCGCGCTCTGGCTCGCCCGGGAGGTCCGCTCGCCGCGACGCGCGGTCTACCTGGAGACGTTCTGGCACCGCCCCAACTGGGCGCTGGCGCATGCGTGGCATTGCCTCATCGCGGTCGTGGGCGGCCTGGTGATGGTCTCGCACGCCGCGGTCGGCGGCGCCGTGGTCCTCGTGGCGCTCATCTCGGTGCTCGCCGACTGGCTCACCGGCCGGTCGATCGGCCGGCGACTGACCCGGGAGCGCGCCAGCCAGAACGTCGTCAGCCCGGCGCCCGCTGCGACCGCGCGCACAGCACCCGCCGCCGCGACCGCCCCCACGGCACCTAGCGGCAACACCGCCCCCACGGCACCGGGCGGCACGACGGCCCCCGCCGTGGCCCCGGCCCCGGACGTCCGGTTGATCGTCACCGCCAACTACGACGCCGGCCGCGCCGGCCTGGGTCACCGCACCCCCGTCCGCTCCGCGGGTGCCGGCATCAAGCGGCTCGCCGGCGCCGGCCGGTTCACGCCGGGCTGGATGGGCTGGCTGGTGATCGAGCTGCTGTGGCTGCTGGCGGTGGCCGTGGTCCGGGACGGCGGCACGAGCGGAACCCCGATCAAGATCGCGCTGCTGATCCCCGTCGCGTCGCTCGTCCTGGAGGCGGCGCTGCTGCTGGACCTCGGGAGCGCCCCGTTCGGCCCGGCCGCCGGGGACAACGCCGCCGGGACCGCCGTGGCGATCGCGCTCGTTCGCGCGCTCGATGCCGCCCCGCCCCGCCGTCTCGGCGTCGACCTGCTGCTGCAGGGGTCCGGTGAGAACGGGATGATCGGGCTGCGCCGTCATCTGCGTCGGCGGGGTCCCGAACGGCGCGCCGCCAACACGGTCGTGCTCGGGATCGCGGCGTGTGGGGGTGGCCGTCCGTGCTGGTGGGTCAGCGACGGGGCGATGGTGCCCCTGCGCTACCTCGCGCGACTGCGAGATCTCGCCGCGCGCACGGGCGGCCCGGATACACCGCTGAAGGCGACACCGCATTTCGGCCGCGGCACCGGACCGGCGCTGCCCGCCCGCACCGCCGGGATCCCCGCGCTGACGATCGGTGCGGTCGACGCCCGCGGGCTGGCGCCACGCTCTCACCAGGCGGGTGATCGCGCGCAGAGCCTCGATCCGGCCGCGCTGGACACGGTGCTCGAATTCGCGCTTACGCTCGTCGACGCGATCGACGCCGACCTGGCTCGCGCCGCCCGGGCCCGTGACCCCGATCGCGCTCGCGCGGCCGACGGCGGGCACTAACGATAGATGAGACGCTCGCCGAGCAGCTGGGTGACGGTCACGAATCGGTAGCCGCGCGCCCGCAGGGTGGTGATGATGTCCGGCAGCGCCGCCAACGTCTCGGAGCGGTCGCCGCCCCCGTCGTGCATCTCCACGATCCCGCCGGGCTGGGCGTTGTCAAGCACGTCGGCCTCGATCGCGCCGACCCCGGGACGCGCCCAGTCGCGCGGGTCGATGCTCCACTGGATGGTGGTGAAGCCCAGCGACCGCGCCTGCGAGATCAGCGCCGGGCTCACGGCCCCATCGGGGGCGCGGAACAGGCAGGGCTCGAAGCCGTCGGTCGCGCTGCGCACGGCGGCGGCGGCGTCCTCGATCTGAGATTGCGCGATCGCCCCGGCGGCGGCGACGTCGATGTGGCTCCAGGTGTGGTCTCCGATCATGTCCCCGTCGGCGAGCATCCGGCGCTCGATCGCGCCGCCCTGGCCGTACTCCCCGATCTGCTCGCCGATCTCAAAGAAGGTGGCCGGGACGTCCTCGTGCTCGAGCAGGGACAGGAACTGCGGCGTCTGGTACCAGGGTCCGTCGTCGAACGTGAGCGCGATCTCACGCCCGGTAGCCGGGCCGGAGGTCACGTACGCCGGCCCGGCGTCGGTGCAGCCGACCAGCCGTGGCGGGTGAAGCGTCGCGATGGCCGGTTTGGCCGGGAACATCGTCGTGCACCGGGAGCCCTTCGGCGTGGCGCACCGCGGCGGCGCCAGCGTGCTGCGAACCTGCCAGCGCACCGGCCGGTAGGCGTTCCCGATCTCCGGCGGCGCGAACGACGCGCTGAGCTGCCTCGGCCCTCGGCGGGAGAGCGCGGCCGCGACGATGACCGCCGGTCCGAGCCGGGCTCGTCCGGGCTCCTCGCCGATGATCGGCCGGAACTGCAGGCGGGGCGAGCGCCGGCCGGCTCGTGGCCCGATCAGGCACAGCTGTCCGGTCGCGTTCTCGTCGCGCACGTTCTCGATCAGCAGGCACAGCGACCGCCCGGCGGGGCGCAGGGCGCCCGGCGAGAACCGGGTGCTCAGCTCGACGCTCCACACGAGTTGCCGGCCCGACTGGACAAGCGATGAGCTGTCAATCACCAGCGGAGCGGGCGCGACCCGCGAGCCGGCCGCGGACGGTGCGCTCACCACCGTCAGCGCACCCACCAGCAGCATCACCAGACAACCACGCACCCAGCGCCGAACTATAGATCCAGCCGCGCGCCCAACGCCGTGATTCACAAATCACGGCACTAGACTGCCCACCTCGTGACCCCTCCTGTCTGCATCGTCGGTGGCACCGGCGCCCTGGGTTTCGGCCTGGCCGTGCGGCTTGGCCGGGCGGGCGTGTCGATCGTGATCGGCTCCCGCGACGCGTCCCGGGCCCGCGAAGCCGCCGAGAAGGCCCGGCAGCAGATTCCGGACGGCTCGTTCAGTGGCGCCGACAACGCCGTGGCGGTGCGCGATGCGGAGATCGTGATCCTCAGCGTCCCGTTCCGGTCGCAGTCCGAGACGCTCACCAACCTCAAGCCCGCGCTCCAGGAGGGCCAGCTCATGATCGACGCGACGGTCCCGTTGGCGGCGGCGGTGAGCGGCAAGGCGACCCGCACGCTTGGCGTGTGGCAGGGATCCGCGGCCCAGCAGGCCCAGGAGATGGTGCCGGAGGGCGTCCGCGTCGTGTCCGCGTTCCACACCGTGAGCGCCGCCCTGCTCACCGACCTCGGCCACGAGCTCGACGAGGATGTGCTCGTCTGCGGCAACCGCCGCGAGGACAAGGCCCGGGTCGCCGAGCTCGTGGACCGGATCGAGGGACTGCGCGCCGTCGATTGCGGACCGCTGGAGCTAGCGCGGATCGTCGAGCAGTTCACCCCACTGCTGATCTCGATCAACGTGCGCAACAAGGTCCGCGCCGGGATCAAGATCACCGGCCTGGACGGGTGAGCCCGACCGGACCCGTCGTCGTCCTCGCCGGCGGCACGGGTGGCGCCAAGCTCGCCCGGGGCATGCTCGATGTGGTCGGTGCCGAGGACCTCGTCGTCATCGCCAACACCGCCGATGACGTCGAGATCTACGGGGCCTACGTCTGTCCCGATCCCGACCTCGTCACCTTCTGGCTGGCCGACCGGATCGACGAGCGCGGCTGGGGCCTTGACGGCGACAGCTTCGCGGTGATGGACGGCCTGCGGGCGCTGGGCGTCGATGTCTGGTTCAACCTCGGTGACCTCGACCTCGCGATCGGGATCGAGCGTGCCCGTGCGCTCGGCGACGGCGTCCGTCTCACCGACGCTCACGCCCACGTCGCCGCCGCCTTCGGCGTCCGAGCTCGCGTGCTGCCGATGAGCGACCGGCCGGTGCGTACGCGCGTCCTCGCGGAGAACCGCTGGTGGCCGGTGCAGGAGTTCCTGATCACGCGCCGCGGCGAGGGGCCAGTGCAAGACGTCGACTTTCGCCATGCCAAGGCGGCCGGCCCGACACCGGAGGTGCTCGCGTCGCTCGCCGGCGCCCGGGCGATCGTGATCGGCCCGTCGAATCCGGTCATCTCGATCGGCCCGATCCTGGCCCTCGACGGCGTCCCCGACGCGATCCGGCGCAGCCCGGCCCCGGTGGTAGCGGTGAGCCCGCTCGTCGGCGGCCAGGTGCTCAAGGGGCCGACTGAGGCCTTCCTGCGCTGGGCCGGGCAGCCGGTGTCGAGCTCGGGGATCGCGGCCATGTACGAGGGGCTGATCGACGGCCTGGTCGCCGACCAGCGCACCGAGGCGCTGGCGGTACTGGAAGCCGATGTCCTCATGGCCGACCCCGCGGGCCGGCGCCGGGTGGCCGAGCAGACGCTCGCATTCGCGCTCGCGCTCGCCTGAGTGCCACGACGTCCCGACCGACCGACCCGGCCAACCTCTAGGTTGTACCCGTCAATGCCCACGATTGCCATCCTCCCCATCAAGACGCTCGATGCCGCCAAGCAGCGCCTGGCCCAGGAGCTCGACCCCCAGCCACGACGCGCGCTCGTGGAGGCGATGTTCTCCGACGTGCTCGTCGCGCTGCGCCGCACCACCCTCGTGGACCAGGTGCTGGTGGTCTCCAAGGATCACAACGCCCAGCGGATCGCCGGCGGGTATGGCGCGATGATCGCCGAGGACGAGGACGACGGCCACAACGGCGCCGCGGGACGCGGGGTCGCGCGCGCGATCGAGCTGGGGATGGACCGCGCGCTGCTCGTACCCGGTGACTGCCCCCTGCTGGACCCGGCTGAGCTCGACGCGCTGATCGGACGCTCGGTGAGCGCGCCGTCGGTCCTCGTCGTCCCCGACCGACACGGCACCGGGACCAACGCGCTGCTGCTCACCCCGCCCGACGCGATGGCGTCGTCGTTCGGTCCGGGCAGCCACGATCGCCACCACGAGCATGCCGCGGCCGCCGGGTTGGCGGTGGAGACGGTGGAGGTGGCGTCGCTGGCGCTCGACGTCGACACGCCGGAGGATCTCGCCGCGGTCGAGGAGCGGCTCGCCAGCACTCGCGGCGGCGCCGCCCACACGCGGGGGATGCTGCGTCAGCTCCTGCGCAGTCAGAGCTGAGCGCCGCGTGAGCGCGGCGATCACCGCGGTGGCCCTGCCCGGCCTGCCGGAGGTCAGCGAGGGCGACGACCTGGCCACTCTGATCGCCGGGGCGATGCCGGCCGGGGCCCCGGCCGGCACCGACGTCCTCGTCGTCGCCCACAAGTTCATCTCCAAGGCCGAGGGACGTACCCGCACGCTCTCCGCCGTCG
>DATCFW010000238.1:0-5777 GCA_036509295.1 Solirubrobacteraceae bacterium
CCTGCGTCGCGCCGGTCGAGTCGTCCTCGACGCCGTCGGCGCCGACCGTCGGCATGATTGCCAGGGGGGTCGCGCGGTGGCGGATCTCGATGGTCAGTGCCTGGGCGGTCTTGCTCAGCGGCGCCAGTCCCGAGCCGGTGAGGCCGTGCGGGGTCAGGCCGCCGGGAAGCCCGCTGAGGCGCTCGGTCTTCAGACGTGCCTGGCGTTCGGCGATGGTTGCCGCCACCTGGGCGAGCGCGATCGCCGTCGCGTCGAGCGCCAGTGCCAGCGCGGGAACGTGGAAGTTGCCGGTGCTGAGGATCTCCTCGTCGTCGACGAGCACGAGCGGATTGTCGGCGGCCCCGCCCAGCTCGGGCGCCACCGCCGCCGCCAGCAGGTCCAGCGCGACCCGCAGCGACCCGTGGATCTGGCTGGCGCAGCGGAAGCTGAGGGGATCCTGCAACCGCCGCGCCGCTCCCGGCTCGGTGAGCGCTCCGCCCGCCACCAGGGCGCGCAGGCCCGCGGCCGCCCACGCCTGGCCGGGCGCCGGTCGCGCGGCGACGATCCGCGGGTCCAGCGGGCTGAGGTTGGCCCGGAACCCCTCCATCGACAGGGCCGCCGCGACCTGCGCGGTGCGCAGGCACGCCTCGGCATCGATGAGCGCCAGCGCCGCCACGCCGGATGACACC
Source organism: Solirubrobacteraceae bacterium (assembly GCA_036509295.1). Classification (GTDB taxonomy): domain Bacteria; phylum Actinomycetota; class Thermoleophilia; order Solirubrobacterales; family Solirubrobacteraceae; genus Palsa-465. Next base: position 669 of record DATCFW010000238.1, read on the forward strand.
GCCGAGCTCGAGCAGATCGCCAGCCCGTCCTTGGGCCCGAGGACGAGCGGCGCCAACCCCGCGCGGGTCAGCGCGTCGGCTGAGGGCAAGCGCTCGCCGGCCAGCTCGGCGTCGCCCTCGCCGATCAGCGTGAGGCCGACGTGGGCGAGCAGGCACAGGTCCGCCGCTCCCACCGACCCGCTGCGCGGGATGACCGGATGCACGCCGGCGTTGAGCAGCGCCGCCAGTCCGTCAGCGATCGCGACGCCGGCTCCCGAGCCGGCGGCGCACAGCCCGTTGGCGCGGATCACCATGGTCGCGCGGACGAGCTCGGCCGGCAGCGGCTCGCCCACTGCCATCGCCCGGCCCCGAACCGTCTGCAAGGAGAACGCCGCGGCATCATCGCCGTCGATTCGTTCGAGCACCCGGGCGCCGAGGCCGGTGGTCAGTCCGTAGACCGGCGTGCCGGAACGCGCCGCGCGGGCCACCAGGTCGGCCGCGGCCTGCATGCGCTCGCGGGCCCCCGGTTCGATCTCGACGCGGGCGTGATCCCGCGCGACCGCCGCGACCGTCTGCGGACTCAGCACCGATCCATCGAGCGCCACGCTCCCACCCATCGGGGCGAAGATACTGGTCAGGGCTCGCGTTAGAGTCCTGCGCCATGTCGGTCCCTGCGTTCACGGATGGAGAGCGCGAGCCGGTCGTGCTCGACGGCGCGACGCTGACCCCGCACGGCGTGGCGTCGATCGCCCGCGATGGGGCGGCGGCGCAGCTGTCCCCCGACGCCCGCGAGCGCAACGATCGGGCGCGGGAGGCAATCGCGGCGCTGCTGGCCCGCGGCGACGAGCTCTACGGCGTCACCACCGGCGTCGGCGCCCTGCGCGCCTACCGGGTCCCCCCGCACAGCCGCGAGCGGTATTCGCTCAACCTGCTGCGCAGCCACGCCTGCGGCGCCGGCCTGGTGCTCACCGTTCCCGTCGTGCGGGCCGCGATGGCCACCCGGGCGAACCAGATCGGAGCCGGCGGCGCCGGCATCGCCGACGAGCTGCTCGACACGCTCGTCGGGTCGCTCAATGCCGGACTGACCCCGTTCACGCGTGAGCTCGGGTCGCTTGGCACCGGCGACCTCACCAACCTGGCCGACGTCGCCTTGGCGCTGCTCGGCGAGGGTCAGATGTGGCGCGGCGACGACCTCATCGACGCCGCCACCGGCTTGACCGATGCCGGGCTCACATCGGCCCGGCTCGGGCCACGCGACGGGCTGGCGTTCATCAGCTCCAACGCCTTCAGCATCGGCTACGCCGCCCTGCTCGTCGTCGACGCCCGCCGGCTGCTCGACGCGTGGCTGTCCGTGGCGGCGCTGTCGTTCGAGGCGGCCGCCGCCGATCCGGTCGCGCTCGATCCGCGCATCCACTCGTCCCGCCACCGGCCCGGTCAGGCCGCCGTCGCGGCCCGGATGCGCGAGCTGCTGAGCGGCCTGGAGCGCCGCGCCCGGGAGCCGGGGCCGCTGGGAATCCAGGATCCGTACCCGTTCCGCGCCCAGCCGCAGGTCGATGGCGCCGTCCACGATGCGCTGCGCGCGCTCGAGGAAACCGTCGGTCATGAGCTCAACTTCGCCGGTGAGAACGCGCTGATCGTCCCCGGCGAGAACATCGCGCTGCCCAACGGCAACCCCCACGCGGCGCCCCTGGCGAACGCCATCGATGGCCTGCGGACCGCGCTGGCCTCATCGGCGGCGCTCATCGCCGCCCGCGTGTCGACGCTGCTGGACGCGAGCCTCACCGGACTGCCGCCGTTCCTGGCTCGCCGGCCGGGGCCGGAGTCCGGCGCCCTCGTGCTCGAGTACACCGCCCACGCCGCCGTGGCCGAGGTGCGGTCACTCGTCACCCCGGTCGCCGCCCAGACCGTGTCGGTGTCGCGGGGCGTCGAGTCGCACTCGAGCCTGGCGCCGATCGCGGCGCGCCGCGCGCACGAGACGCTACGGGCTCTGCGCGTGGCGGTGGCGACCGAGCTCGTCGTGGCCGTGCGGGCACTGCGACTCGCCGGCCAGCAGCCGGTCGGCGTGGGCACCCGTGCCCTATGGGATGTCGCCTCGCAGCGGCTGGACCCGGATCTGGGGGACCGCCCGCTGCACCCCGATGTCGAGGCCGCCCGCGAGCTGATCGAGGCCTGGGCGGTCGAGCTGGGCTGACGGTCCGGTTCGGGTGGGCGGGCACCAATAAGCGGCGCACTAAGCTCGATTGAGGTGAGTGCCCGCCCCGTTACCCCCTCGCCCGCGGTCCCCGATCGGCGCCAGCGGCTGATGATCCTGCTCATCTGCTCGATGAGCCTGCTGATCGTCGGGCTCGACGTGACGATCGTCAACGTCGCGCTGCCGTCGATCCACCGGTCCTTCCATTCCGCGTTCTCCGGGCTGCAGTGGACGATCGACGCCTACACCCTCGTCCTGGCCAGCCTGCTGATGCTGGCGGGCTCCAGCGCGGACCGGCTCGGCCGGCGGCGCGTGTTCCAGATCGGTCTGTCGCTGTTCTCGCTGGGCTCGCTCCTGTGCGCGCTGGCGCCCAGCCTGGGGCTGCTGATCGCCGCCCGCATCGTCCAGGCGATCGGCGGCTCGATGCTCAACCCGGTGGCGATGTCGATCATTCGCAACGTGTTCGAGGACCCGCGCGAGCGCGCGCGGGCCATCGGAGTGTGGGGCGCCGTGATCGGCATCAGCATGGCCCTGGGCCCGGTCGTCGGCGGCGCGCTCGTCGACTCGGTCGGCTGGCCGGCGGTGTTCCTCGTCAACGTCCCGATCGGGCTCCTCGCCATCGTGCTCACCGCGCTGTACGTCCCCGAGTCCCGGGCCGATCGAGCGCGGCGGCTCGATCCCGTCGGCCAGCTGCTGGTGATCGTGGCGCTGGCCGCGCTCACCTACGCGATCATCCAGGCCCCCGCCGCGGGCTGGCTCTCCCTTCAGTCGATCGTCCTGTTCGCCGTCTCGGTCACCGCCTTCGTCTCGCTGATCGCCTACGAGTTGCGCCGCCGCGAGCCGCTGCTCGAGATGCGGTTCTTCGCCAGCGCGCCGTTCTCGGGCGCGACGGCGATCGCCGTGGCGATGTTCGCGGCGATGGGCGGCTTTTTGTTCCTCAACGCGCTCTACCTCCAGGATGTCCGTGGGCTGTCGCCGCTCGTCGCCGGGCTCTACACGCTGCCGATGGCGGGGATGATGTTCGTGATCGCGCCCATCTCCGGGCGGATCGTCGGCAGCCGCGGGCCGCGGCTGCCGTTGGTCTCGGGGAGCCTGGCGGTGATCGGCAGCGGCGTCATCCTCGCCCAGCTGAGCCCCCACATGTCGATTGCCCTGCTCATATTCGCCTACGTCCTGTTCGGACTGGGCATGGGCCTGGTCAACCCGCCGATCACGAACACCGCCGTCTCGGGCATGCCGCCCTCCCAGGCCGGGGTCGCCGCCGCGGTCGCCTCGACCGGCCGTCAGGTCGGTGCGACGCTCGGTGTCGCGGTGCTCGGCGCGCTCGCCGGCAGCGGCGCCGCCGGCGCCATCGGCTCCGGCTTCGCGGCCGCGACGCACACGAGCTGGTGGATCGTGGTGGCGCTCGGCGTCGTCATTCTCGTGCTGGGATTCGTCAGCACGACGGGCTGGGCCCTCGAGACAGCGACCCGAACCGCGGAGCGCTTCCGCGACGTGCGGCTGCCGACCGTCGATCCCGCCAGCCCGCACGAGGACCGTGCGCCGGTCGCGACGGGCTGACCGCGCCGCCCGACACGCCCGCACCGCCCGATAGCGTCCGATCGATGATGCAGGAGCTTCCGGACCGCGCCAACGTCGAGCTTCGCCCCGACCCCGACGGGGAGCAGACCGTCGTGCTGTCGTTCCCCTACGACCGCTCGCTCGTCGACCTCGTGCGGACGATCCCGCACCGCCGCTTCGATTGGGACACCCGCGAGTGGTCGGCGCCGGCCACCGACTGGGCGGCGATGAAGGTCACCGAGGCACTCGAGCGCTACCCCGAGCTGCGCCCCAGCGTCGCGGTCGCGGAGTGGCTGACCGGGGTCCAGCAGCGCTGGATCGGCTCGGTGAGCACGACGCGCCACGACGGCCGCGGCTGGTGGGTGCTCACCACGCTCGCGGGCCCGGTGCCGGAGATCCTGCTCGACGGCGCGGTGCAGCGTGACGGCAAGCTCCTGGTCCCGCTCACGATGGCCGGCGCGGAGTCGCTGCGCGCGCAGCGGTCGGCCCGCCTGGATGCCGGTGCGGAGCGGTGCGCCCAGATCGTCGAGCGTGGCGGCGACCCGCCGCCGGCCCGGCTGGTGTGGGTCCGCGGGATGGACGGAGAGGAGCTGCGCCTCGAGGTCATCTGGGACCCCGACATCGGCCTCGCGTTCACCCAGCTCCCCGGCGCCGATGGGACCCGCGCGGTGGGGCTCGATCCGTGGCTGGCCGAATCGCTCGACGCGTTCATCGCCCGCCACGACGTGGCGGTGACCGGCGAAGCGGTCGAGGTGTTCGCGCGCCTGCTCGAGGAGCACCGCAGCGCCGCCGACGCCGTGCGGCGCTCACGCGCGACCGCGGCCGAGCCGATCGAGGAGATCGCCGCGGTGCTCGGCGGCGAGCCCACGCCGTTTCAGTGGGCGGCGGTTCGCTATGCGCTGAGCGCCCGGGGCACGTTCCTCGCCGACGAGCAGGGCCTCGGCAAGACGATCGAGGCGCTCGCGACGCTCGAGGCGGATGGGGCGTACCCGGCGATCGTCGTCTGCCCGGCGAGCCTCAAGCTGAACTGGCTGCGCGAGCTCTCGCTGTGGCTGCCGCACCGCAGCGCGCAGGCGCTGGCCGGCACCCGCGGGGACGCCCCGGTGCAGCCGGCCGATGTGACCGTCGTCAATTACGACATCGTCGCGGCACGCCTGAGCGCGCTGTCCGCCATCGCACCCCGCGCGCTGGTGCTAGACGAGTCCCACTACTGCAAGAACGCGGCCGCGAAGCGCACCCAGGCCGTGCAGCAGCTCTCGACGGCGGTGCCACGCGACGGGCTCGTGCTGGCGTTGACGGGGACGCCCGTGATGAACCGCCCGCCCGAGCTGATCTCCCAGCTAAGGATCCTCGGCCGGCTCGCGGACTTCGGCTCCGGC
>DATCFW010000239.1:0-3807 GCA_036509295.1 Solirubrobacteraceae bacterium
CGACCACGTAACGACGGATGTCCTCGTCCACATGATGCAGGCTCTGGCTGCGCAGCAGCGGCGAGCGGGTAAGGATGGTCGTCTGGCAGCCGGCCGCCTGAAAGAACGTGCCGTACTCGACGGCGACCTTGCTGCCCCCGATGATCACACATCGGCCCGGCTCGTAGTCCAGGTCCTCAACCAGGCTCGCGGAATCGTAAATACCATGGAGGTCCGCGCCGGGCATCTGCAGCGGTCGTTGCCGCGCACCGATCCCGAGCACTACGTTGCGCGTACGGAATGTCATACCAGCGACCTCGACGGTATAAGGGTCAATCACTGTGGCCGAGGCGTTGAGTACGTACTCCACGTCGAGCTGATCCTTGGTTTGCCAGTTCATGAAAGCGTGCGCCGTGTTGCGTCCCTTGCGGAACACCTCGACCAGGTCGAGGATGCTCGCCTTGATCTCACCTTCCTGCCGGAACCAGAGCTGCCCGGCAAGACGCCGCTCGCGCTCCAGCAGTGCCGCTGACTCAGAGAATAGATGATGGGGAACACACGCCTGATGGGGACAGCTACCGCCGAGGAACGGCCACGCGTCGATGACGAGCGCCCGCCCGCCCATCGCCCGCAGGTAGGACGATCCGAAACGGCCCGCCGCGCCGCCGCCAACGAAAATGGCGTCATAGACACCGTCGCCGGCTCGGACATTCACGATCGGCTCGTCTGTTCCGTAGTATTCGTCGATTATCTGGGTCCACTCGGGAAGCGAAATGGACTGCTCTCTAACATCCACGGCGGGGCCTCCTGGATACTTCTGGCTACTCACCCAGAAGTATCCGGGGTAATCCCTGCGATTGCTTCCTCTCCGGCGGAGCAAACAGCTGTGCGGCGTACTCTGCGGTGGAGTATCTCGCGTTCACTGCTCTCGCCGGGGCAGACGGCCCGGGTTACGGCGCGCTGCGCGGCGCGGTCACCTGCAGCGCGATGTCGAGCGCACCCATCATCCGCAAGGCCAGCTGGATGTCGAAGCAGTCGCGCTGGGATGTCAGGTCCCGCCCAGTCAGATCGCGGGCGCGGTCCAGCCGGTAGCGGACCGTCTTCGGGTGGCAGTACAGCCGCTTCGCCGTGCGTCCCAGGTTGAGGTCCTCGGCAAGGTAGGCGTCCAGGGTCTCGAGCAGATGGGTGGAATGATCCCGGTCGTAGTCCAGGATGGCACCCAATACACCGCGGACGAAGTCGGCGAGATCCGCCCGCCGGCCGGGGGCGAGAAGGAACCTCGACACCCCGAGATCATCGAATAGGGCGACCGGCAAGGGCGTCCCCGCGATCGACGCGAGCGCGGTGCGGGCCTGTGACAGCGCAGGGCTCAGGTCGGCGGTCAGGTCATGGCAGGTGCTCACCCCGGCACTGAATTGCAGCTCGGGTGCGTCAGCGGCGAGACCCGAGACGAGGCGGGTGGCGAACCGGCGCGCATCGCGGACATCCTCGAGCCGTGGGACAATGAGGACCAGCGCGGAGGCCCGCCGTGCCGACAGCACCCTGGCCGTGCCAGTTTCCGCGGCCAGCCGCTCGATCTCGGCCAGCAGAGCTGACCGGCGCCGATCGACCAGGTCGCCGTCCCCACCCGCCGCGTGCGCCCAGGATTCCAGCCCGTCGACGTCGATGAGCATGACCCGCAGTTTCCGCGGAAGAGCGTGCCCGAGGCGGCGGGCGCGGAGTGTGGCCTCGGCCGCGTCGGCGATCTTGCCTTCCAGGAGATCCCAGAGAAAGTCGCTGCGGACCTGGGTGCGGGCGTCGAGAACGGCGCGCTGTTTGGTGAGTTCAAGCGCGCAGACGACCGCTGCCTGCTGGGCTATCAGCTGGGTCAGCTCCGTTGGCGGCCGGTGGAGCCGCACGCACAGATACGCCATCCGCTCGTCTCCGGACGACACCTCGCAGATGATCAGTACACCGCCGTCGCCAGTACGGACGTCTGCGCCAGGGCGCCCGCTCCTGCGCGATGCCGCAACTTGCTCCCTGGCTTGCGCGACGAGGGCATCGTCGCAATCCGCGGTGACCGCCAGCGGCTCGAGTTCCGTGTGCAACACGGCGATATCTCCCCCCGTGTGCCGGGCGACCATATCGACCAGGGCCGGCAGCCCGCCGCCATCCAGGACCAGCTGGGTGAGTTCCGTCTGCATGGCGGTCGCCGTCTCTAGCACGTCGTACTGCTGTCGCAACGCCCGGTTCGCCAGTTCCAGCTGGTCAGCGGCCTCGCGGGCGTTCTCGTACAGGCGGGCGTTCTGGATGGCGATCGCCGCGAGGTTTGCCAGGCCCGCGAGCACTTCCTCATCCTGCTCGTCGAACGCAGCCGGATGCGAGGACCACGCCAGTACGGCGCCGATCACCTGGCCGTTGGCCAGCATGGGAGCGCCCAGCGCCGCCCGAATCCCCTCCTTTTCCGCGATGTCGCGGATGTGCGGCGATATCGACCCGGCCGATCGGAAGTCATCGAGGCGGAAGGACGCGCCGGTCTCGAAGACGATCCCGGCGACTCCCTCGCCCCGGCCCGCCTCGAACCTGGCTGCGGCGATGTTGCGATTGCCAGCGCAGGAGATCATCTTGAGCCGGTCATCCTCGGCGGACATGATCCCGACGATGTCGGCAGCGAGGACGTCGACTGCCGCGTTGCTGATAGACAGCAGCGTCGCGTCGAAGTCGAGGCTGCGGACGATCTCGGTCGCGACCAGTTGCAACGCCTGCAACCGGTCGCGTGTGCTGATCCGCCGCACGGCGCGCCCGGCCATGGCTGCCGACGTCCGGCCAAGGCTGCGATTGCCCACTTCCGGTCTTCCCACGTCCGATCCCTCGACTGCCACTTCAATACAACGTTAACTGCAGCGACGCCCGGCTAGCGGTGCGTACCCGTGGCCTGCCCCGCGGCCTCCGACTCGGCGGGGCTGGCTGTCATCGGCTGTCCCAGCGTCTGCAGGGTCCGCCATGCCCGGGCGGCGAGTTCGAGATGGAAGCGGGTGTCGTGGTCGGCGAGATCGTGCCCGGATATCTCGTGGACGCGCCGGAGCCGGTATTTGAGCGTGCTGCGGTGGACAATCAGCGTCTTGGCGGCCTGCTCGTGGTTGCCACCGCATTCCAGGTAGACCGCGAGCGTCTCGACGTACTCCGAACCGCGGCGCGCATCGTGCTGGAGCAGCGCGTCCAGCCAGCTGGTTACCAGCTCCCGCAGGTTCGCGGGATCGGCGACCTGGCCGAGTAGCCGGAGCACTCCGAGATCGTCGAAGCACAGGCTGCGGCCATGGTGACCGGCCACAGCTTGCAGGCCCAGGGCGAATCTCGCCTCACGGTAGGAGCGGGGGAAGTCACGCGGCTGCTCGCAGCGGCCGCCGACGCCGAGCCGGCAGGCCGATCCCCCGAGTTCCCGGCCGATCACCGCGTGCAGCTTCCCCCACTCGACGTCGGTGTGCGCGAGCAGGACGACGGAGTCGGCTCGCGCAACTACCAGTGAGCCGGCATTGCTGTTCCGCGCCGCCAGGCGCACGGCACGGAACAGTCGCTCCCCATCGATCTGGTCCGATGCATCAACGACGACCACCCGGTGTGGCCGGGCCAGGTCGTATCGCAGCCCGCGAGCGCGCAGGACCACGCTGCGTTCGTCCGTGCCCGACAACAGGTCCTCGACGATGTCGCGGCGCAGCCGGAGTTCGACCTCGGCCAGGCTCTGCATGTGCGCCAGCTCGATGGCCAGGACGGTCGCGCCGTACTCCAGAGCCATCAGCTCCGGCGCTCCCGCGCTGCGGTCGGGGTCAAGCAGGACCAGAATTCCGAGTA
>DATCFW010000240.1:0-4123 GCA_036509295.1 Solirubrobacteraceae bacterium
CCAGTGGGATGCGCAGGTGCGCCGCTGGCTCGAGCTCACCGACCGGCTGCGCACCGGCGAAGCGCCCGATGATCTCGAACGCTATTTCATCTTCCAGACACTGGTGGGAGCGTGGCCAATCGAGCCCGAGCGCATCGCGCAGTACATGGAGAAGGCGCTGCGCGAGGCCAAGCGCAACAGCAGTTGGATCGAGCCGCAGGCCGAGTGGGAGCAGGCGGTCACGGACTTCTGCGCGCGGCTGTACGCGCACGACGGATTCCGCGCCGAGCTGGACGAATTCGTCCGCGAGCTGGCGTTCCCCGGTGACCGGATCGCGCTGGGCACGGTCACGCTCAAGCTCACGGCCCCCGGGATCCCCGACATCTACCAGGGCGACGAGCTGCCGCTGCGCGCACTCGTGGACCCCGACAACCGCCGCCCGGTCGACTGGCAGTGGAACCGGGCGATGCTGGGGCGCCTGGCCGGTGGGGCGACGCCCGAGGGGCGCGCGGGATCCGATAGCCGCAAGCTATGGCTGACCATGCGGCTGCTCGGCCTGCGGATCCGCCGCCCCGACGCGTTCGCCGGCGCCTACGAGCCGCTGCCCGCGGGCGACGGCGTCGTCGCTTATCGCCGCGGGGGCGAGGTGGTGGTGGCGGTCGGCACCCGCCCGGACCGTCCGGCCGGATCGCTTGACGGCGTCGAGGGGCGGTGGCGGGACATCCTCTCCGAGGAGGAGCGCCGGCTGCCGTCACGGGTTCCGGTGGCCGAGCTGCTCGACGAGTATGGGATCGCGGTGCTGGAGCGGAGTTAGGACGCGTCCTCAATTAAGGGAATCGTTCTCGGCGCCGCGTTACGCTGCGCGCGTGGCGCTGCCGGAATCGATCGAGAAGTTCATTAATGCCCAGGCCGATGCCGCGCCCGGACGGTACGACGATTTGCGGGTGGTGATCTTCAACGGCACGCTCAAGCGCTCGCCGGAGGAGAGCCACACCGACGGCCTGCTGGCCATCCCCCGCAGCATCTTCACCCGCCGGGGCGTGACCGTGGACGAGGTGCGCACCGTTGACCACCAGATCCCGCCGGGCGTCTGGCCGGACATGCGCGAGCACGGCTACGAGCGCGACGACTTTCCCGAGATCTACCGGACGCTCGTCGTCCCGGCGGACATCCTGCTCATCGCCGGCCCGATCTGGCTCGGGGACCAGAGCTCCCAGACGCGGACCATCATCGAGCGCCTGTACGCGTACTCCGGTGAGGTCAACGCGGCCGGGCAGTGGGCGTACTACGGGAAGGTCGGCGGCGTCCTCACCACCGGCAACGAGGACGGCGGCAAGCACGTGAGCGCCCAGGTCCTGTACGCGCTGCAGCACATCGGCCTCACCATCCCGCCCCAGTCCGACACGTACTGGACCGGCGAGGCCGGCCCCGGCCCGTCGTACCTCGATCCCGACGGCGCCGGCGAGCACAACAGCTGGACGACCCGTAACGCCGTGTTCATGGCCTGGAACGTGCTGCACCTCGCCCGGATGCTCAAGGACGCCGGCGGCATTCCGGCGTACGGCAACTCGACCCACGACTGGGACCTCTCCCACCCCGAGCACCCCAACCCCGAATACCGCTGACGCGCCGGCGGGCCGAGAGGCCCCGCATCGCGAGCCGTCCGCGGCGGCGGCGGGCCCGATAGGGTCTCGGGCGCCACCATGCGCACGCTGACGTTCTCATGGGAGTACCCCCCGGTGATCGAAGGCGGCCTCGCCCGGCATGTGCGCAAGCTGTCCGAGAACCTGGTGCGAGAGGGCGTGGAGGTCCACGTGCTCACCCGCGGCAGCGACCATCTGCCCGACGCCGAGGAGCGCCACGGAGTGGTCGTGCACCGGGTCCGCCAGGCGCCGTTCCCGCGGGACGTGAGGGCGTTCGTGCGCTGGGTGGAGTCGATGAACGCGGCGATGGCGCAGCTCGGCGAGACGCTCGACGACGAGCTGCGATTCGACCTGATCCACTCCCACGACTGGCTGGTGGCGAGCGCCGCCGAGCAGGTCGCGCGACGGGGCCGGGCGCCGTGGCGTCCGTGGGTGGCGACCGTGCACGCGACCGAGTACGGGCGCCATCAGGGCTGGGTGCAGAAGGACCCGCAGTGCCACATCCATCAGGCCGAGCGCGAGATGGTGCTGCGGGCCGACCACGTGATCACGTGCAGCCGGTACATGCGCAGCCACGTGGCCAGCGTGTTCGGCGTCTCCCCGGCACGGATCACCGCGATGCAGAACGGGATCGACCCCGCCGATCTCGAGCCGGTGGCGAGCGACCTGCGCGAGCTGCGCGCCACGTACGCGCGGCCGGACGAGCGGCTCGTGCTCCTCGTCGGCCGGCTCGTCTACGAGAAGGGTTTTCACCTGGCGCTTGACGCGCTGGCCCCGGTCATCAGGACCCTCGGCAACGTCCGCTTCGTCGTCGCCGGGACCGGCACCGCCGAGGCCGAGCTGCGCCGACAGGCGTGGCGGCTCGGGCTGCATCGCACCGGGATGTTCCTGGGCTGGGTCGGCGACGACATGCTCCACTCGCTATACCGGATCGCCGATCTGTGCATCGTGCCGTCGATCTACGAGCCGTTCGGGCTCGTCGCGCTCGAGGCGATGGCGTCCGGATGTCTGTGCGTCGTCGCCGACACCGGCGGCCTGCGAGAGGTGGTACCCGCCGACGGAACGGCGGGGCTGCGCTTCCCGTCGCGCGACTCGGCGGCGCTGCGCGAGATCCTCGAACGCGTCCTCGCCGACGATGCCGAGCGGGCCCAGCTCGTCGCCGAGGCGCGTGAGCATGTGCTCCGGTTCGACTGGGGCGAGGTGGCTCGCCAGACGCACTCGGTCTACGGCGACCTGCTGCGGGCAGCGCCACCGCTGGCGCGCAGCGGCCGTTGACCGTTCGCGCCACTCGGGGCCGTTCCGGGTGAACGCATCCAACACGTGCCTGCCCGGCGGCAAGGCCGCCGAGGCTTTAAAGCGGAGAGGGCCCGGAGCGCGCGCGGCGCTCCGAGCCCTCTGAACCTACGTCAACGAGACGCGGTTTACATCATTCCCGACATGTCGGGCATACCGCCGCCGCCACCCATGCCGCCGCCATCCTTCTCCGGCACCTCGGCGACGATCGCCTCGGTCGTGAGGATGTTCTTGGCGATCGACGCGGCGTTCTGCAGCGCGGAGCGCGTGACCATCGCCGGGTCGATGATGCCCTCGGCGATCAGATCGACGATCTCGCCCGTTGCGGCGTTGAGACCGTGACCCTTCTTGGCCTTACGGACGTCGTTGACGACGACCGAACCCTCCAGGCCGGCGTTCTCCGAGATCTGACGGAGCGGCTCCTCGAGCGCGCGGTACACGATCCGGGCACCCGTCTGCTCGTCGGGGAGCTCGATGATGTCGATGTTGAGCGCCTTCTGGGCGACCAGCAGCGCGACACCGCCGCCGGGCACGATGCCCTCTTCGAGGGCAGCACGCGTAGCCTGCAACGCGTCCTCGACGCGGTGCTTCTTCTCCTTCATCTCGGTCTCGGTGGCGGCGCCGACCTTGACCACGGCCACTCCACCCGACAACTTGGCGAGGCGCTCCTGGAGCTTCTCGCGGTCGAAGTCGGAATCGGTGGTCTCGATCTCGGACTTGATCTGGTTGATCCGGCCCTTGATCGCGTCACTGTCGCCGTTGCCGTCCACGATCGTGGTCGTGTCCTTGGCCACCACGACGCGGCGGGCGCGACCGAGCTGCGACAGCTGGGTGTTCTCCAGCTTGAGACCCATCTCCTCGGTGATCACCTCGCCACCGGTGAGGATCGCGATGTCCTCGAGCATGCGCTTGCGGCGATCGCCGAAGCCCGGCGCCTTGACGGCCACGCCGGTGAAGGTGCCGCGGAGCTTGTTGACGACCAGCGTCGCCAGTGACTCGCCCTCGACATCCTCAGCGATGATCAGCAGCGGCTTGCCGGACTGGATGACCTGCTCCAGCACGGGCAGCACGTCGCGGACCGATCCGATCTTGGAGTTGGCGATGAGGATGTAGGGATCCTCCAGCGTCGCCTCCATGCGCTCCTGGTCGGTGACCATGTAGGGCGAGATGTAGCCCTTGTCGAACTGCATGCCCTCGGTGAACTCGAG
>DATCFW010000241.1:0-3006 GCA_036509295.1 Solirubrobacteraceae bacterium
GGTGCCGCGCCCGGCGCGACGAGCTCGAGCATGCCGACAGCGCACTGGAGTCGATCGATGCCGAGCTCTCGCAGGGCCGCGTCGAGCTCGAGAAGCTCGCCGGCCGGCTCGGCCGGGCGCGCCGCGCCCGGGCGCCCAAGCTCGCCGCCGCCGTGCGTGAGCGACTCGCCGAGCTGGCGATGGCCGACGCCCGCTTCGAGATCGAACTCTCGCCCCGTTCGGACGGCTGCGGCCCGCGCGGCGCCGACGCGATCGAGATGCTCATCGCGCCCAACGCCGGCGGCGCGCTCGGGGCGCTGCGCGAGGTTGCCTCCGGCGGCGAGCTGTCCCGGGTGATGCTGGCGCTGCTCAGCGTCGCCCACGGCCGGCGCGATCGCGCCGAGGGGCGGGAGGGGGCCGGTTCCCTGCTCGTGTTCGACGAGATCGACGCCGGGATCGGCGGCCATACCGCCCGGGCGGTGGGGGAGCACCTGCGCCAGCTGGCCGGGGGCCGGCAGATCCTCTGCATCACCCACCTCCCGCAGGTGGCGGCGCTGGCCGATCGCCACTTCACGATCGTCAAGAACGGCTCGGTCACCCCGGCCACCACGACCGTCACCGCCCTGGACGGCGACGACGTCGTCGGTGAGCTCGTCCGGATGCTGGGCGGCGGCACCGAGGATCGGGCCGCCAACGAGCACGCCCGGGAGCTGCTGCGTGCGGCCTGACTCCGTTCAGGGGAGCGTTTGCTCGCTAGGAGCGGGCAAACGCGTCGGCGGCCACGGTAGCCGCCGGGACCGTCGTTAGACTCAATATTCGATCGATGCCGCACGGCGAGACGCGCTTCATATTCATCACCGGCGGGGTTGTGTCCTCGCTCGGCAAGGGCATCGCCGCCGCCTCCATCGGGCGCCTGCTCGTGAGCCGGGGCCTGTCCGTCCAGCTCCAGAAGTTCGATCCGTATATCAATGTCGATCCGGGGACGATGTCCCCCTATCAGCATGGCGAGGTGTTCGTGACCGAGGACGGCGCGGAGACCGACCTCGATCTCGGGCACTACGAACGATTCACGTCGGCCAACACGAGCCGCGCGTCCAACGTGACCGCCGGCGGTATCTACAACACCGTCATCCGGCGCGAGCGGCGCGGCGATTACCTCGGCGCGACCGTGCAGGTGGTGCCCCACATCACCAACGAGATCAAGCAGCGGATCAAGCTGATGGCCGACTCGAGCGATGTGGACTTCGTCATCACCGAGATCGGCGGCACCGTCGGGGACATCGAGTCGCTGCCGTTCCTGGAGGCGATCCGCCAGTTCCCGGTCGACGTCGGCCGGCGGCGGTGCATGTTCATCCACCTCACGCTCGTCCCCTACATCGGCCACGCCGGAGAGCTGAAGACCAAGCCCACTCAGCACTCCGTCAACGAGCTGCGGCGCATCGGCATCGCGCCCGACATGGTCGTGTGCCGCTCCGAGGGCGAGCTGTCCACCGAGATCCGCGCCAAGATCGCGCTGTTCGCCAGCCTCCCGGTCGAGGCCGTCGTGTCCGCCTACGACGTCGACGACGTGTACCGGATCCCGCTCGTGTTCAACGATCAGGGCGTCGATGACTTCATCCTCGGCGAGCACTTCGGCCTGGAGGCCGACGCGCCCGATCTCAGCGGCTGGGAGGCGATCACGCGGCGGGCCAACGAGGCCCATCGGCGCGCCCGCGTCGCGCTGGTCGGCAAGTACGTTCAGCTCGCGGATGCCTACCTGTCGGTGGCCGAGGCGCTGCGCCACGCCGGCGCGCATCACGACGCGGTGGTCGAGATCGACTGGGTGGACTCCGAGACCGTCGGCGATCCCGAGGTGGCCGAGCGGCTGCACGCCGCCGACGGCATCCTCATCCCCGGCGGCTTCGGCGGGCGCGGCTGGGAGGGCAAGATCTCCGCGGCGCGGATCGCCCGCACCGAGCAGATCCCGTATCTCGGCGTGTGCCTCGGGATGCACGTCGCGGTCAGCGAGTTCGCGCGTCACGTCGCCGGGATGGAGGGCGCCAACTCGACCGAGATGGACCTCGAGACCCCCTATCCGGTGATCGACCTGCTCCCCGAGCAGAAGGAGATCGCCGACATGGGGGGCACCATGCGCCTCGGCGCCGATCCGGTCAAGCTCCACGACGGCACGCGGATCCGCGAGCTGTACGGCGACGCCGTCGTCTACGAGCGCCACCGCCATCGCTACGAGGTCAACAACCACCTGCGCAAGCGGCTCGAGAACGTCGGCCTCGTCTGCTCGGGCACGTCCCCGGACGAGCGCCTCGTCGAGGCCGTCGAGCTGGCCCGCGACGTCCACCCGTTCTACGTCGCCTCCCAGTATCACCCGGAGTTCAAGTCGCGCCCCGAGCGTCCCGCGCCGCTGTTCCGGGAGTTCGTCGGCGCGGCGCTCGAGCGCGCCGAGAGCACGCCCGGGCAGCGCCCCCCTGCCGGTGACGAGCGAGACATCAGCGTCTCGCGCGGCGCCGGTTCGTGAACGACCCGGCGCCCCCGCCCCCGCCCGCCCCATGCTGAGGCGCACGACCGACGCGGAGCGCGAGCGTCTGCACGCCACCTTCGCCACGCTGTGCCGGATCGAGAGTCCGTCGGGCCACGAGCGTCCGTGCGCCGACTGGCTCACTGACCAGCTGCGAGCGCTCGGCCTCGCCGTGGAGGAGGACGACGCCGGGGCGGCCGTCGGCGCCGATGCTGGCAACCTGCTCACCCGAATCCCTGGGCGATCGGATCAGAGCATCCTCCTGTGCGCCCACATGGACACCGTGCCGCTCGCCGCCGCGGTGGCGCCGGTGATCGTCGACGGTGCGTGGACAAACGCCAACGCGGGCATCCTCGGCGCGGACAACAAGTCGGCGATCGCGTTCGCGGCCGCCACGACGGCGCTGCGCCCGGTCTCGGGGCGGACGCCGGCGTGGGCGGCCCGACCGCGCAGCTCGGCGACGATCCGGTAATGCGTCGGCGACGCCACCACGATCTCGCCGATCGGCGTGG
>DATCFW010000242.1:0-3933 GCA_036509295.1 Solirubrobacteraceae bacterium
GAACGTGCTGGTGTTGTTGTAGAGCACCTGTGAGCCAGGGCCGTTCAGCACCATCAAGGCATTCATGTTGAGGATCGGGTTGTCGAACCCGAGATTGAGCGTGGAATTGGCGTCCACCTCCCAATAGCCGGTGTTGAGGACATTGCCGGTCAGGTTGGTGACCCGGTCGGCCTCCAGCGACAGCGTTTCGCCGTTGGCGACGACGATCTTGCCGGCGTTGGTGAAGGTGCCGCCCTGGACCAGAAGATGCCCGTTGGTCGCGATGGCGCCGATCAGGCCGTCATTGACCAGCGCATCGCCCAGGTTTCGATCGATGTCGATTTCCGCCATTGCCCCGCGCTGGATCACGCCGAGGTTCGCGCCGAGCGTCAGCGCTGCTCCTGTGCCGGTCGGGTCGGTGACCGCCAGCACGTCGGTCTTGGCGTTGCTGCCGAAGTTGAGCGTCGCATTGTCGAAGGTCTGGCTGCCCTGGAACGCGATCCGGCTGCCGGCGCCGAGAACATTCGCGGTCCCGGGACCGGTGCCCGAGGCGCCGGTGAGGGTCAGGTCGTCGAGCACCGTCAGGTCCGACGCGGCCGGCGCCAGGTTGAGCAGGCCCTGATAGGTGACGTTCTGGAGCGAGCCGGGACCCCCGTAGAACACCATCCCGCCACCGGCGTCGGCGATCACCCCGTTGGCGATCAGGCCGTTGTCGCGGAGTTGCCCGGGAGTGGTGGTCCCGCCGACGCTGATACCCGCGAACTCGAGCGAGAGCGTTCCGAAATTCGCGATGACCCCGCCGCTGCGCCGGATCGAAGCGATCGTCGACAGATCGCTGGCGCCGGACAGTCTCAGCGTCGCATTGGTCTCGCTGATGCGCCCGGTCGTGGTCGTCGGATTGCCGATGTCGAGCAGGGCGCCGTTGGCGACGGAGATCGAACCCGCGTTGGCGAGCGTGCCGATGGTGGCGATTGCACCGGCCCCGGTCTCCTCGAACGTGCCGCCGGTACCGACGGTCACGGCGCCATCGCCAATCAGGCTACCGTCAACCACGAACGTGTCGCCGTCGCTCACCACGATCGTGCCCTGATTGGCGAGCGTAAAGTCGGAATCCAACACCAGCATTCCGCCAGGATGGGCGGCCACGATCGTGCCTTGGCTCACGATCGTGCCTTGGTACAACGGGTCTCCGAAGATGTCGTCGTGAAGACCGGTGTGCTGCACGACGACCTGCGGGCCGAGCGTCAGAATGCTGCTAGGTCCCACTTGCAGGCTGGCGGCGGCCGTGCCCCCCAGGACGATGGTGCCGCCTTGCAGCGTCTGTGGAAATCCTCCGAACACCACGTCGGCGCTTTCGACGTCGAGCACGCCCGGCCCGGTTCCGGCGGCGTTGAGAAGCGTGATTCCGTTCACGATCGTCACGCCCGATGAACCGACTTCGAGCGTGCCCTCGTAGGTGACACTGGAGAGCGTGCCGTCCGCGGTGATCAGACTGCCACTGGGATCAAGCACGACGCCGTTGTTGATCTCTCCGAGGCTGGTGCCGAAACCCACGGCGTAACCAAGTGTCAGCAGGGGGACCGCCTCGCCCGCTCCGACGGAAAGCGTTCCGCCGGTGTTGTCGAGCGTACTCGCGAGAACGACCATCGCCCCGGAAGCGGCGAGCGTTTGCAACGTGGCAACGGTGACGGAACCGAAGGCGACGATGGTGCCGCCGGTGCCGATGAGCGTGCTGGCGTTGTTCAGCGAACCGTCAATGGTGAGGACTCCTCCCGGCGCGATCGAGACTGTGCCGGCGTTGGCGAGGGAGTCGTTGATCGCGAGGTCGGCGCCCGCGAGGACGGATATCTGGCCCTGGTTCAGCACCGTTCCGACAATCGACTCGGCGATGCCGGCCGCGGTGACGGTAATGCTCGGCGCCAGGGTCAGAACCCCGGGCCCCGACTGCTCAAGGCTGATGCTGCCCAGGCTCGGCGCCAAGACACCGGCCTGGCCGAGAACGATGGCACCACCGGAGACTGTCTGCGTGTTCGTGAAATCCAGCGACCCGCCGAGCAAGTCGATGGTGCCGGGTCCGATCCCTCCGGCCCCTTGGAGGATCAGTCCGTCGTCAATCGACAAGGGGGCGAAGATCGGCAGATCGAGCGTCAGCGCCCCCTCGATTGTCACGACCGAGAGCGTTCCGGAGCCGAAGCCAGTCGTGAACGCACCGCCTGCGAGGTCGATCGTGCCGCCGACGATCGTACCGCCGCCGCTCAGCGAGAACGTGCCGGCGTCGAGCAGCAGCGGTCCGCCCAGCGCGAGCGTGCTGATATTGAATTCGAGGTTGGCGTCGGGGTCGTTCAACGTCACCGAATGCACGGCATTCGAGGCGTTCTGCGACAAGACGTCGTAGGTACCCGGTAGGGCAATGACGGCGTCATCCGCCGCTGCCGGGACGGCCCCGCCCGACCAGTTGGCACCGACATTCCAATTGCCGCCGGCGGCGTTGATCCAACTGATGGTGCTCATCGCCGGGGTGCCCTTCGACCCGAATGGGTCAACGCTACATTACGGGGAGGGCAGCCGTCGTCAATGTTTCATTAATGAATTCGTCGTCCGCGATCCAAGACCGGTTTCACGTCGGGCTGAAGGGGTCGGGCCTAATCCGGAACGCCCGGCCGCGCCCGAAACATCCCCAGTCCGCGCGCCGTCATGACCACTGCATCGGCTTGGTTCAATACTTCGGTGAACGAGCGTACGATCCCCCGATCGGGCTTGCTGCGCGAGCGCCGCTGCTCCACCACCGTCACCCGCACGCGCAGCCGATCGCCGGGACGCACCGGGATCAGCCAGCGCATCTCGTCGAGGCCGGGCGAGCCGAGGCTCGCCGCCGGGGGCAGCCAATGATCGACCAGCATCCGCATCATAACCGAGGCGGTGTGCCAACCGCTCGCGATCAGGCCGCCGAAGACCGAGGAGCGGGCTCCCTCGGGATCGATATGGAACACCTGCGGGTCGAACTGGGTCGCGAAGGCGATCATGGCCTCCTCGGTCATCGTGTGATCGCCAAATTCCGCGGTCTCCCCCGGACGGAAATCCTCCAGCCAACGGTCCTTGCGCATTCCCAGCCTTTCGCGAACGACGTGCCAGATTGTTCCCGGATGGGACGGGATGCTAGCCTCGCCCGATGTTCGGCCGTCTCCCGCTCGTCCTGGCCCTGGCCGTCGGCCTTGCGCCATCCGCCTTCGCGCACGCGTTTCTCGAGCGCGCCGTCCCGGCGGCCGGAAGCACGGTTGCCGCCGCCCCCGCGTCGCTGCGCCTGCGCTATACGGAGGCGGTCGTGCCGCATTTCTGCATCGTGCAGGTGCTGGACGCGGGCGGCCATCCGGTCGCGGCGGGGCCACCGCGGGCGGTAGAGGATAACCGCACGCTGCTCGTCGATCTGCCGAATCTCGCACCCGGGACGTACACCGTCGTCTGGCATGTGACAGCGGAGGATACGCACAAGACGGAGGGACGCTTCCGCTTCTCGATCGCACCGTGACCGCCTCGCCGCTGCTGGTGCTGCTGCGCGGCGCGCATGTGGCGGCACTCCTCTCGGCCTTCGGGACCCTGGCATTCGCGCGGCTGATGCCCGCCCCTGACATTGTGCTCGCGCGAAGGCTTGGCCGGCTTGCTTTGTACAGCGCGGTGCTCGCCCTCGTCCTCGGCATCTTGTGGCTGGCGGCTGAGGCGGGCGCGATCGCCGGCGTGAGCGGGCCGGCGCGGGCATTCGCTTCGGTTCCCGAGATGCTGGCGTATTTTCGGTTTGGGCGTCTCCTGCTGACCCGACTCGTGCTCCTCGCGGCAGTGGTGGTTCTGTTGGGGACGGGGCGAGGCGGCCGCGCGTGCCTCGTGCTCACCGCCGCCGCGGTCGCGTTGCAGCCGCTGCTGGCCCATGCGGGGGCGATCCTCGGGGTGCGCGGCGATGTG